>JARLGT010000125.1 GCA_031292615.1 Coriobacteriia bacterium
ACAGCGACAAGTGCGGCGGCGGTCATGAGAATGCGACGAATGGTACCCGGGTTCTTCATTGGCTCACCTCTGTGTTCAGATCAATCATCAGGTCATGTTTGGCCAGGAGTTGCCTGGTGAAGTGCGATGGTAGCGTCTAGACAACCTAATTGCTACTATTTTCGTCACATATCCACAACCTGACCACAACTCGCTTGCGGACCCATCACAGGCCATCAGGAATCTCAGACGAGTGCGCCTCACTCGGGTACGATTGGTTCGGGTGGGATCGCCAAGCCAACGAGGGAGCGCGGCATGGGCAAGGACGAGAAGGTGAACGGCTCGGCAGCTCGGCCCAAGAACCGCGAGCCGAAAGACACTCACAACGGCAAGCTCGACCGCGACTACTACGAGCAGGAACTCGCCAAGCTGCAGATCGAGCTCGTCAAGCTTCAGGAGTGGGTCGTGCGCGAGGGCCTGCGAGTTGTGGTGATCTTTGAGGGGCGAGATGCCGCAGGCAAGGGTGGCAGTATCAAACGCATCACCGAGGCGCTCAACCCTCGTGTCTGTCGCGTCGTCGCCTTGGGCGTGCCCACCGACCGCGAGAAGACGCAGTGGTATTTCCAACGCTACGTCGAGCGTTTGCCCGCAGCGGGCGAGATCGTCCTGTTCGACCGCTCCTGGTACAACCGCCCCGGGGTCGAACGCGTGATGGACTTTGCGACCGAGGCCGAGGTCGAGGAGTTCTTCCGCGAGTGCCCCGAGTTCGAGCGCATGCTGTGCCGCAGCGGGATTATTCTCCTGAAGTACTGGTACTCGATCTCCGACGAGGAGCAGGACCGCAGATTCCAAGATCGCCTCGATAACCCGCTCAAGCGCTGGAAGTTCTCGGAGATGGACCTCGAGGGCCGGGATCGCTGGGAGGAGTACTCTCACGCCAAGGACGAGATGTTCAAGTACACCGACACCAAGGAGTCTCCGTGGTGGGTGGTTGACGGCAACGACAAGAAGCGCGCGCGCCTCAACATGATCAGCCACCTGCTGACCCAGATTCCCTACGAGGATCTGTTGCCCCCGGCAATCACCCTGCCGCCGAGGAAAGAGCCGACCAAGTCCTACGTTCGCGTCCCGATCGACTCGCAGACCTTCGTGCCGCTGAAGTACTAGCCAGCCGGCCTGCGGATTGACACGCGTGCAAGCCCCGAAACAACGCACGCCCGGCTCGACGTCTCAACGCCGAGCCGGGCGTGCTGCAATCTACTCGCCGAATACGCTGGCGGCTTGAGCCATGAGCTGCGGGATCGGCAGCCCCTGCGGGCACACCTGCTCGCATGAACCGCACTCCGTGCACAGGCTCGCCTTGCCCTCGACGCGGGTGTAGCCGGTAAGCCACGGGTTTGCGTCGTCCCACATAGCCGAGTTGTTCAGAGCCGCAAGCACACCTGGGATGTCGACACCCGAGGCGCAAGGCATGCAGTAGCGGCAAGCCGTGCAGTCCGCCTTGATGCGAGCGTTCAGCACGCTCTGCGCGCGGTCGTAGACCGCGAGTTCGTCGGCGGAAAGCGCGCCGGCGGCGGCCGTCTCGGCGACTTTGAGGTTCTCGACGACCTGCTCCATCTCGTTCATGCCGGAGAGCAGCAGCGAGACGCCGGGCTCATTGTAGACGTAGCGCAGCGCCCACTCGGCGGGAGACCAGCCCTCGGCCCGCTCGTCGAAGACGGCCTGCATCTCGGCAGGCAGCTTCTGCGCGAGCTTGCCGCCCTTCAGCGGCTCCATGACGACAACGCCCATGCCCTTGTCGGCGGCGTAGCGAAGACCCGCGTAGCCGGCCTGGAAGTTGGTGTCCATGTAGTTGTACTGGATCTGCGCGAAGGCCCACGCGGCGTACTCGTCGCAGATGCGGACGAAGTCGCCCGCTTGGCCATGAAACGAGAAGGCTGCGTGGCGAATGAGGCCCTTGGCCTTCGCGTCGTCGAGGAACTCGCGGACGCCGAGGTCGCGCACCTTGTTCCAGGTCTCGCCGTTGAGCCCGTGAAGGAGGTAGAAGTCCAGGTGGTCGGTTTGCAGGCGCTCGAGTTGCTCGGCGAGGAACGTGTCCATCTCCTCGCGAGTCTTGAGGAAGAAGAGCGGCATCTTGGTGGCGAGATTGACACGCTCGCGGTACCCGCCTGAAAGCGCTTGGCCAACGAACGGCTCGCTCTCGCCCCGAGACCCGAAGTTGACGCCGTGATAGAAGTACGCCGTGTCGACGTAGTTCACGCCGTGTTCGATGGCGTAGCGGAGCAGCTCGGTGGCCTTGGGGTAGTCGATCTGGTTGGGTTTGTGGTCGATCACGGGCAGCCGCATGCAGCCGAATCCCAGAATCGAGACGTCGATGCCGGTCTGTCCGAGCTTGCGGTACTGCATGGTGCTCTCCTTCTCGCTGAAACCTCGCCCCACAAGTCTAGTCCGTCCCTCGGCCGAGTCGCCGGGCGGCTCGGGTCATTGCTACGCGCGATCCTCTTTCTCGGTCATGGACGGCTCTGCGATGTCGCCCTCGGGAAGCGTGGTGTGGCGTCCTCCCCGCATCGCATACAGCCCCACGGCTGCCGCGAGAACCGCGGCAGCACCGCCGGTTGCCATGCTCCAACGGGGATTGGCGTACTGGCCGATCCAGCCGATGATCGGAGCACCCACAACCGTCGAGCCCAGGAATGCGACGCTCCAAAGCGACATCACTCGCCCGCGCATCGTTGGCAGCGACTCGATCTGGAGAATCGTATTGGTCAGCGACGTGAACACGATCGAGAAACCACCGACCAGCACCATCAGGAGCGCCGCCACGACGGCCGTCGGTGAGAGCGCAACCGCAACCGTCGAGAGGCCGAAGCCAAGCGATGCAAGCGTGAGGGCCCGAACCGAGGCTCGGCGACGGCCCGCAGTGGCAAGGCCGCCGACCACGGCGCCCACGCCCATCGCAGACATGAGAACCGTGAGCAGAATCGTGTCGCTCTTGTCAGTCGTGTGGAACGTGAACTTCGCGAGCAGCGGGAGCATCACCTGAAACTCGAAGGTCAAGGTGCCCACAATCGCCATCATGATCAAGACGTCGAAGATCAGAGGGTTGCCCCGCACGTAGGCGAAGCCCTCGCGAATCTGCCCCTTCGCGGCGACCACGAGTTGGTCGCGATGAAGCGCCGTCCCCTTCATCAGCCACAGACACCACAGAACGGCTAGGTAGGACAGGCCGTTGATGATGAAGCACGGGGCCAGACCGATAGTCACGATGAGCAATCCGGCAAGCGCTGGCCCGATGACGCGACAGAGGTTCACCTCAAGTGCGTTGAGCGTGACTGCGTTGCGCAGGGTGTCAGGCCCGACAAGCTCGTGGACGAACGACTGGCGCGTCGGGTTGTCCAGCGCGTTGGTAGTGCCGAGAAGCAGCGCGAGTATGTAGAGCATCCAGAGCCGAACGGTGCCCGTGGCTACGAGCGTGCCCAACGTCAGCGCAAGCGTGGCCGCGAAACCCTGTGTAAGAAAGAGAAGCTTGCGCTTCGAGAAGCGGTCGGCGAGAACTCCCCCGTACGGTGCCAAGAAGAGCACCGGGAGGAACTGCAGCGCGATGACGATACCCAGCGCCGAGCCCGAGCCCGTAATCTTGAGCACGAGGAGCGACTGCGCAACGCCCTGCATCCACGTGCCGGTCAGCGAGATCGCCTGTCCGATGAAGAACAAGCGGTAGTTGCGCACCTTGAGCGACGAGAACGTCGAGCGCGCCCAACGGCGCAAGGGGTTCACCGGGCTGGGTCCGTACTGGATGGTAGCTTCCGAGTTACTCAAGGCCGTATCCGAGCATGGCATGGAGATGTGAGCGAAGGGTGCGAATTACGAGGCTCCAATGGTCTGGGAACCATATTATAGCGCGTGGCTCAATCTCGTTGGCGTGCTCGTGGGCCCTCTAGGCCCACGACGTCGCTTGCGCGTCAGGCGGGAACCGTAGGCTTGCGCGATGCGTCGATGCTCTCGATGTACTGGACCAGGGCCATGTCGTGCACCTGTATGTGGTCGCGCAGCCACGTGCACACCAGCGGCGCGAGCTGTGCCGGCGTGACGTCCTCGCCGTTGAAGTAGCGAGCGCTTATCGAGAGGGTCTCGACGCTGAGCTGTTCGTGCAACGAGCGATGCGGGCCTGCCATCGGATAGCGGTACTCCCGCATGATCGCCTCTTCGTCGTTGAAGTGCTCTACGACGTAGCCGATCAGTCCGTAGACAGCGTCGGAGACGGTGCCTTCGTCATCTGGAGAGTTCTCGATCGCAGCCTCAAGCTTGTTTGCGAGCGCAAAGAGGCTCCGATGCTCGGCGTCCAGAATCTGATGACCGGTTTCAAGTGCAGGATCCCATGCGAAGTACGACACGATGTTCTCCTCGGCAGTCGCCTACCTGCCCCCTTGAGATCTATCGGCAGATGCGATGCAAGGTATTAACGGCCGAGCTCAGCTCAGCCCTTGCCGAGCACTGACCCCACCTCGGCGGGTAGCCCGGCGAGCTGTTCAGCTGACAGCGACTTGATCGCGGCCCAGACCTCGGGGCAGTTCGCTCCGTCGGGGGTCGCGAGTACGACTCGCAAGGCGTCGTCGACCTGGCGACGCTCCGCCTTCTCGTAGGGTAGTTCGAGAGCCTCGAACAGCCATCCGATGTGCCGCTGGTAGCACGTCATCTGCACGCCGCCCCTCTGGGTCATCGCCGGACGCGGGGGCTACTCCTCGGCGCCCGATCCGTCGATGAACGTCGCGAACTCGTCGAGCTCGACTCGGTTGCGCTCACTGCGATTCACGACCGCCGTGTGGTCGATCAGCCCGAAAGCTATGCCGACGACGAAGTGCTTGCCCTCGGCCTCGGGGATCTCGGCGTGGAGCAACTCGCCGTAGCGCACGGCAGTCGCCATGACGCAGGTGGCGAACCCACGGTCCTCGGCAGCGAGGCACAACGTCTGCGCGAACAGGCCGGCGTCGAAGCACGCGTATGCCGGCTCCAGGTCCTCGTCGACAGCCAACAGGATCACGTACGGCGCGCCGTAGAACTCCCACACGCTTGCGGCCGATACCGCGTTGTCGCTGGCGCCGGGTGCCTCGGCAGGCGGGCGTCGGAAGACCATACGCTCGGAGAGGTAGGCGGGCCAGTCCGTGGGCGACGGGATGTCGGGGGTTGGCGGGTCCTCGGCGGCGACTTTCTTGGCGATGGCCGCTTTGAGTCGCTCGAGTGGCTCGCCGCTCAGCACGTAGACGCTCCATCCCTGCGAGTTGGCCCACGACGGCGCCCATTTCGCGAGGTCGAGGATCTGGCCGACCGTCTCGGTGTCCACGGTCTCGGCCAGGAAGGCCCGCGCGCTGCGGCGTTCTCTGATGGCGTGTGAGACTTGCATGGGTTGTTGCCTCCGAAAATGCGTAGCAATCGTCAGAAATGCGTACTAGATGAACCTACCCGTTGGGAGAAGTGGGAGTCGGCTGAAAAACAATCGGCTCGACTCCCTGACCTGCCGAGACACCCCACGTGCGAGCGCCTAGAGCCCTAGTGGACGGGTGCGGTGCCCATAGCGGATGCTTGGACCGCTAGCGAGAGCGAGCGCAGACCGCGCTCGAGAGCCTCCGCGTCGGACTGCTCCACGTTGCCCAGCCACTCCGCAAACGTCGAGTGGCGACCGAAGCGCAGCTCGTTGATGGTCTCGGCGCCCATCGCTGTCGCAGTCACCAACACCCGGCGCCGGTCGACTGTGTCCTGGATCCGCTCGACGTAACCCGGACGTGCAAGCTGGTCGACGATCAGGCTCGCAGAGGGCTGGCCGATGCTCAGCTCGCAGCCAAGCTGCGTCACCGAAATGCCGCCCGGACCGGCCGTGACCACTGCAATCAGGGCCTTGAACTGCGGCATCGTGAGCCCAAGCTCGATCAGCCTAGGGAGCATCACGCGATCCAACGCGCGCGCAATGACGCGATAGCTACTAACGATGCTTGCGTCCACGTCGGTTCGCTGTTGCACGCGCGTCCTCCTGCAGAATCACTTCGCTCATCCGTCAGTTTGCATGAGCAATGGAGGCATCCCCGCGCACCCCCAATAACATCGGCGGCGTCAATGTAGCACCGAAATGCGGCCCGCGGGAGACGCCCAGCTAAGACTGCTCTTTGGCCTGACGCAAGAGCCGCTCCACTACCTCCGAGAAGTGCTCGCGGTCCTCGTCGGTGAACGGGCGCGGTCCGCCGTGTCGGCCGCCAGCGCGCCTGAGCTTCTTCTCCTCATGGCGGATGTGCATCTCGGCGTCGATGGTTGCCATGTGGAAGACGTGTCCGCGTGGGCCGACGGCAGCCGCTCCGCGTCCCAGGACCATGGCGGCCAGGCCGATGTCCTGGGTGACAACGACGTCCCCCGGCTGCAACCGCTCGATAACCGCGAAGTCGGCAGCATCGGCGCCAGAGCTCACCTGAATCGCCTCGACGCCGGAGCGATTCGTGTAGCGGTCCATGTTCTGGGTCCCGTTCGCGACCAGCACGACGGGGATGCCCAGCGCGCGTGCCGCAGTGATTGCCTCGCGGGTCACCGGACAGGCATCGGCGTCGATGAAGAGCGTCGTCATCGGCTTACTTCCTCGGGCGCCGGATCGTCGGCAAGGCGCGCGAACATGACTAGGTCGACGCGCGTGCCGTGTTGCTCGGCGATTGACCGCATGACGCACTCGCGTGAGTAGCCGTTCTTCTCGGCGACTCGCTGCGAGGGAAGATTACGCTCGTGGACGGTGATCTGAAGGCGAGCCAGCGCGAGGGCCTCGAACGCCCAACCGGTCAGCAGCCCCACGGCGCGGGTCGCAACTCCACGCCCGCGGGCGGGCGCGAACAGCCAGTAGCCGATGGTGCCGATCGCCGGGTCGTCGAACGAGCGCTCCACGCCGATCGTGCCCAGAAGCTCGCCTGTGACAGCGTCGGTAACGGCAAAGCTCGCGTCGGCCCCGTCGGCCATCGCCTTGACGCGCGTGGTCACGTAACGCGCGGTCCCTTCGATGGTCTGGTCGAGAGGGATGGACATGTACTCGCGAACGGCCTCATCGGCGAGGTTGACGTGCAGAGGGGCGATATCTCCAGTGCTCAGCGTCCGCAGCGCGACGACCCCATCGCTCAAGGGCGGGTCGGGCGGGACGATGGGCGCAAGGTGGGTCACGTCGTGATCGCTCTCGTGAGTTGCCGAAATGGACGCCGAGCATGTCTAGGTAGTGTGACACAGGATTGGACGCTGAATCAGCCGCTCAGCAGGTCGAATGCAGCATCGGCGACTCACGGCCGAGCCATCTGTTGCCGATACTTAAGCCAAGTAACCGCTCGGTAGGAGTCTTTCGCCTCGATGACATCTCGGCCTACATCGCCGCTCGCCGGCCTCATCTCACTGCGCCACTTGCCTGGCCCGGTGCCTGCGACCGCGCGCAACACGTACGCGATCTCGTGGATGCTCCTGCTGGTGGTCGTGCCGCTGCTCGTTGTCTTCTGGGCGACCGTGCCGGTGATGCGTCAGCTGGTGATCGTGATCGGTGGCGTGCTCGTCGTCATCGCGATTACACAGATCATCCTGATCCGCATCGGCCGCGACGCTTCGGCAGTTCCGATGATGCTGATAGCCGGCTGGTCGATGTTGACGTGGGCCGCGTGGCTCACCGGCGGGCTCTACTCGCCGTCGCTCTACGCGCAGTTTGTCTTCGTAGTCCTCGCCGAGATGTGCAACGGATGGCGCTGGGGGCTGGCCACGCTCGGCTTCTCGCTGTCGACCATCGGCTTCTTCGCCTGGGCGCAACAGGCCGGCATCGTGCCACCGTCCATCATCGCTTCGTCGCTGTACCTGTACGCCGCGATCGTGTGCATCTACCTTGTCGCGCTCTTCATGCTCGAGGCGATGCTCTCCAACGGCATGCGCCGCGCTCAGGACCGGCTCGGCACAGAACTCACGGAGCGCCGAGCGATCGCGCGCCAGCTGCGTGACGTCATCGACAACGCACCGTTCGGCGCATTCATCGGCGAGGTCGACGACGGTTCTATCTGCATCACGCAGACGAACCGCTCGGCCGGACAGATCCTGAATCGCAACGCCGAGGAGTTCGTGAACTGCCGCGCCGAGGAGATCTTCCCGCGGCTCAAAGGCTCCGAGCTACTCACCGAGATCCATCGAGTCGCCGAGGCCGGCGGCACCTACGACCTGCACGACCTGGTCGCCACGATCCGCGACGAGAACCGCATCCTTGACGTCCACGCGTTCCAGATATCGGACTGCAGAGCGGTCGTGTTCTTCAGCGACGTGACCGAGCAGCGCCGATTCGAACGCGAGATGGAGTTCGCCGCGTTCCACGACGAGCTCACCAACCTGCCCAACCGCAAGCTTCTGCTCGACCGGCTGACCATGGCACTTGCCTCCGCCGAGCGCCGAGAGGCAGAGGTGGCCGTGCTCTTCATCGACATGGACAACTTCAAGCCGATCAACGACGAGTTCGGACACCCATTCGGCGACAAGTTGCTCCGCAGCGTTGCCCGTCGCCTTCAGGAGTCGGCGCGCGCAAGCGACACGGTGGCGCGGTTTGGGGGCGATGAGTTCACCGTCGTGCTCCCCGACGTAGCGGATGCCGAGCAGGTCGGCGCGATTGCCCAGAAGCTCGTCTACGCTTTCAGGGAGCCCTTCTCGATCGAGGGCCGCGAGTTGGTTGTCACCCTGAGTATCGGCGTGGCCATCACCACGCCTCTCGATCGCGAGATGGGCTCGCTGCTCGAACATGCGGACATGGCGATGTATCAGATGAAGCGAGCAGGACGAGACGGCTTCCAGATATACGAGCCACGCCGTCCCGCGGCATTGCATCAGGCGCTCTAGCCTGACGCGCCGCTCTCCCAAAGCTCGCAGACCCACTCGACACAGATGGGCGCACGACGCTCCCTCGGCAGCAGACAGCCGGTCTGGGGATGGCAGAACACGCACTTCCGGCTGTCGACCCAGATTGGCAGCGTCGCACGGTACGCCGCCCCTACAGCGTCGGGGCGATGGCTGATCCGAGGGTCGTGAAGCGGCTCAACACCCGCCTCACCCGCCATATAGGCGTCGGGTGTTACGACGAGCGCTCCGCTCCCAACGAGTCGCTCCTCCCACAGCGCGACGTAGTCGGGCAGCCACCCGTCGCCGATGTAGTCGCCGTTCTCGTCGTGGGCGAGATAGATCGCGCAGCACAGCCCGCCACACTCGTTGCAGAGGGCGAAGTTCTCCTCGGCGATCACGGTCTGGGACTCCTTGCTCGTGGGCTTCGGGCAATGAGCGTAGCACCGAGACTGCGCAGCGCGTTTCTTTGAATCCCGCAAGCCGTCCCTCGGGACGGCTTCTTTGCGCCGCTCAACACGCAAAAAGGCCGCCCTGTTGGGCGGCCTTTCGTATTCGCATGGCGGGAGTGACGGGGCTCGAACCCGCGACCTCCGGCTTGACAGGCCGGCGCTCTAACCAGCTGAGCTACACCCCCGCGTGGAGCGGTCCGCCATGCGCGGACAGCAGAGGGGATTCTACCGACAGCACGCATCGTTGTCCATAACCAACTAATCGCTGACCATCGGGTACCATAGACGGCATGAATAAGAACACATCTGACACCCCGGCCAGCCCGCCACGCACTCCCGACGAGCTGCGGCGAATCATCGCCGAGAGCCTCGACGCGCTGGATCGCGCGCGCGCGGTCGACGCCGCGTTGGACGCGGTCGCACGGGGCGACATCGACGTTGCCGACCTGTACACGCTGGTGCTCGGCCCGTACCTCACCGAGGTCGGCTCCCAGTGGCAGCACGGTCAGGAGCGCGTGTGGCAGGAGCACTTCGCCTCGCACGCGATACGCACCATCGTCGAGGCGCTCTATCCCGAAGTCGCTCGGAAAGCCGCCGAGGCGCCCAGTCGTCACGAGACAGTCTTGCTGGTCTGCCCTCCCAACGAGGAGCACGAGTTGGGATTGCGCATGCTCTCCGACCGCTTCGAGATGGCCGGCTACCGCTCGGTCTTCCTCGGCGCCGACACACCCATCGCCGAGATCGTCGAGGCTGCGGGGGCGGTGCACGCCACGATCGTCGCGCTCTCGATCTCGACGGTGTTCGAGCGCGTCGAGCTTCGCTGCTTCGTCGACACGTTGCACGAGCGACTGGCCGGCACGCGCATCATCGTAGGCGGCCCGGCGCTGAAGCACGACCCAGGCGGTTGGGCGGCCGAGGAACTCCTCGACCCGTCTGAACTCGGACTTCCCGGCGCAAGCGCAACGCGGTGAGAGGAATGCTCCCGCTGCGCATAGCTTGGCGTTTCCTGCGCTCAAGCCCCGTCCAGTCCGCGCTCATCTGCGCAGGTATCGCCGTGGGCATTGCCACGCAGATCTTCGTGGGCTCGCTCATCACAAGCCTGCAGATCAACCTGCTCAACACGACGATCGGCTCGGCGGCTCAGGTCAACATCTCGGCCATCAAACAAAGCGATCCCGTGCGGTTCACTCGCGACATGCAGGGCGTCGTGTACGGCGATCCCCGCGTGAAACAGGGGGCGGTCGCCCCAACCACCCAGGCCCCCGCCCTGTTCAGCAACGGAACCGACAGCTCCACCTTGGGGTTGATTGGCGGGGAGCTGAACGAACTCGACGGTATCTACAAGATCAAGTCGCGCACGATCCATGGAGTGGCCTCGATCGGCCCGGGTGAGATCATGCTGGGCAAGGACTTCGCGACCCTGTTCAACGTCAAGCCAGGCGACACGGTATCGCTGAAGTTCCAGAACAACCAGACCGGCTCATTCAAGGTCACGGGCATCTTCGATCTGGGCAGTGCGCAGTTCAACTTGCGCCAAGCGTTTGTCGCGGGCGAGGTCGCGCAGAACGTCAACGGTTGGAGCGGCAATCAGTACTCGATGATCTCGGTGCAACTCAACCACCCCTACGACTCCAAGGCTGTGGCCGCCAACTGGAGCAGCCGTCTTCCGGGCGTTTCGATCACTGAGTGGCAGAGCCAGAACGCGAGCTTGCTCGCCGGGCTGGTCAGCCAAGCCGTGTCCGGCTACATGATTCAGGGTTTCGTGCTGATCGCCGTAGCGCTAGGTATCGCTTCGACGCTGGCCATCGCAGCCGTGCAAAAGACTCGGCAGATCGGCATCCTCAAGGCGATGGGGCTGTCTGACAAACTGTCGGGTCAGATCTTCCTGTGGCAGGCGGTCATCTTGGGACTCGGCGGCTCGCTTGGTGGAGTGATCTCGTCCTTCGCGCTGCTGGCGCTCTTCCGACTCGCACCCGTGCCGTTCTCGATCACGATGGACCCCACGTTCGTAGCCATATCGGCGGCCATCGGCGTGGGCGTCGCGCTGCTCTCCTCGATCATCCCAATCCGTCAGACCTCGCGCTTGGACCCGATCGAGGTGATCCAGAATGGCTGATTGCCCACATGGCCAGCTGCTCGAAGCGTGCAGCCTGGACAAGATCTACGGCGAGGGCGACGCGTCCACCCACGCGCTCAGGGGCGTGAGCTTCGACCTCTGCGCCGGTGAGTTCGCCTCGATCGTGGGACAGTCGGGCTCGGGCAAGTCGACGCTGCTGAACCTGCTTGGCCTGCTCGACTCACCCTCGAACGGCACCGTGAAGTACAACGAGGTCGACGCCGAGAAGCTCGCGAAGCAGGAGAAGGCCCAGCTGCGTAACGGGCTGATCGGCTTCGTTTTCCAGTTCCACTACCTACTGCCCGAGTTCAGCGTCTACGAGAACGTCGCGATGCCGGCTTTTATCGGCGGGAAGCTTGCCGAGACAGAGACGCGCTCTCGCGTCGAGGAGACGCTGTCGATGCTGGGCATCGAGGGCATGAGCGGCAAGAACGCCAACCAGCTCTCCGGTGGTCAGAAGCAGCGAGTGGCCATCGCTCGCGCGCTGATGAACCGACCCGCGATAGTACTCGCCGACGAGCCCACGGGTAACCTCGACACCGTCAACACCAACCTCGTCTACGACCTGTTTCGGCAGATCAACAAGGAGACAGGCACGGCGTTCCTCATCGTCACGCACGACCGTTCGATCGCCGAGCGAACCGACCGCATCCTCGAGATCAGCGACGGCGAGCTCGTACAGGACGTTCGCTCGAGCGAGGTTATCGGGAGCTAGAGAGCGGACGGCGGGTGGTCCTCGCTTGTGGCCGGTGCAGCTTCGGCGACATCGACGGGCGCAAGCGGCGCAGCGGTGGCCGCATCTTCCGGGGCCGCGCGCAGTTCCGGGTCGACGAGCAGCGCGGCTGAGAACAGCTGTGTGCGCACGGTCGGTGATGCGTGAATCGCGCGGCGAACCAGCCTGGCCACCTTCGACCACGGATTGCGCCAGACATCGATCGCTATCGCAACGCCGGCGACGACTGCAGCCGTCCCGGCCGTAACCATGCTCCAGAGGTATGGCAAATCGAGCGGGTTGATCGCCAAGTCAAAGCCGGGAGGCGTCCGAGGCCAGATCAGCGCCGCAGCTGCAGCGACCGCCACTCCCACGCCCAGAATCGCGCACGCCAGCAGAACAAGGACGGGCTGTATGCCCATCACGCGTGATAGTTCCGCCGAGGGCCACTCCCCCGGAGGAGCGCCTGCCTCACGGCGCGCATGTGCGTAGTCTGCCAGCGTCCGACGCCAGTTGCGTTCATGCCAGATCGAAACTGGGATGAACACGAGCAGCAGCACGGCACAGGGCCAGAGTGAGAACTCGAGCGTCGGCAGATACCACGATACGAGCACAGCGCCTCCTCGAAACGGTCGCTGTCAGTATCGCCTACTTCAGGCCCGAACTGACGCCGTTGAAGTCACTGTCGCTAGGTACGCTCATCTTGTCGAGCTCACCTTGGATCGCCGAGAGTTCGGCGTCGATCGCCTTGGCGTCGCTTGCCGAGAGACCCTTGCCCTTGGCTTTGCCTGCCGAAGTCGAGGCCACGCTCTTGGCCGGAGCAGGCGCGACTGTCGCTGCGACCGTGGTCGTCGCGTTAGGGGTGACTGTGGCGGTCACCGTGGCCGCCGACGTCCCGGTCGGCGCTACGGTCGGCCCGCTGCCAAGCGGCGAGGCGGCCTGGCCGCACCCGGCAAGTGCAAGCGCCGCGGCGAACAGCGCGCAGCAGATGACGCGTCGAATCCAACGCCGGCAATCCATCAGTTCGTCCCGCCCGCTGCCTGCGCCGCAGCCTTCTGCGCATTGACGACCGCGCGCAGGTCGACTACCGCCGCGCGAAGGTCGCTACGCGCGGAGCGAAGCTCGGCTGCGGCCTGTCGCCCGATCGCGCGGGCAGCGGCAAACGCGGCCTTCCGGTCGGTGGCCGACGGCACGGCATTGAAAGCGTCGACCGCCTTGGCCTCCAAGTCGGATGCGGCGCTGACATGCGCGCTCGCCGAGTCGAGTAGCGCGCGAGCGGAAGTGACGTCGCCGCCTACGGCAGCGAGCTTGTCGGCAATCCCGCTCACCTTGGCGATACGCGAGGTCAGCCGCGTCGAGACGTTGTCGAACCTCGTCTTGCGGCGCTCGAGCACGGCCGCGATTCTGGCTTCCAATGCCGCGCCAACTCGTGTGCCGACCGTCGACAGGGCAGTCCCGAGCGACTGCGTGGACAAGTTGATACCTGCAAGCGCCCGACCCTTGGGCGAGGCCACCGCGCCGGTGGGCAGCGCAACAGCCAAGGCCATGGCGCATATCAGTAGGATTGCGATTCCGAGCCTGCGTGCCGACATCTCACACCTCGTTCGTTTGCGGACGGCCGATCCCAACCGCCTTCAATCAGACTAGCGCGCGCAGCGGTTGTGTGGCGATTGACCGCGTATTGATTTTCTGTTGAGCTTACTCGTCGAGCGAGCGCGCCGGAGATGCGACGCGCTCGCTCGAGCGGGGCGCCTCTGCGTTAAGCGAAGTCCTTCGCCGAGACCTTGGACTGCTGGGCGTACTGCTTCACGAGCTTCCACAGATCCGATGCCGCGGCCTGCTTCCAACTACGGGCACTCCTTAGCGAGCCGCGCGCCGTCTTGAACTCGGCGTTCGCCCGGGCCAAGGCGGCCTTGCGATTGACGAAGTACGGCACGAGCCTCAACTCGGCGGCGGCGATCTTGGCTTGCTGCTGCGAGACAGCAAGATAGTCGCGAGCGGACTTGAGTTCCTCGCGAACGTGAGTCACGTCGCCCCCAGCCTTGTGGACCAAGGTTGCGATGAAGCCGAGGCGGTTGATGCGGCGTCGCAGAACCGACGCGTCGTGGTTGAAGGCGGCGAGACGCACGCGCGCCTTGACGCGGTACTCCACGATCGCCTTCTTGCTGGGATGGGCGATCATCGGGAAGGTCGCGGGGACGGAAGGCGGCGGCGTGGTGGTCGCCACCACAGTGCCCGTCGAGTCGGCCGTATCGGCCATCGCAACCGCTGGCAGCGCCGCGGCGGCGCTCAGGGCGAGCACCGCAAGCCCTGCGGCAAGGATGGTGCGCATCTTTCTCATCACAGATCACCTCGTGTTCTCGCGGGCTGCCCCGTCGGCAGCCCCTCGAGTACGACTATCGAGTGCTGGAGTTGCGATGAGATTGGCGTAGGGTTGAGTTTGGGTTGAGGCTTGGAAAGGGCGCGAAGGTAGGCTGGCAGTGGGGTGGGCACCCCGCGACGCCCCCGCCTACACCGCCGCTGGCAACTCGATCTCGAACCGCGCACCGCCAAGATCGCTCTGACCGGCCACGACTGTGCCGCCCATCAGCTCCACCAGCCGCCGGCAGATCGCCAGGCCCAGTCCGGCTCCCCCACCGCTCGATGCGCGCGACGCTTCCAACCGGGTGAAGCGGCCAAAGACGTCCTCACGCCGCTCGGCAGGGATTCCCGGCCCCGAGTCGTCGACCCGCAGCGCCACGGTTTCAGACTGAAGGACAACGGAAACCTGCACTTGCCCCCCGCTTGGCGTGTAAGCGATGGCGTTGGCAACCAACGCAGAGAGCGCCTGCAACAGCCTCTCGGAGTCGCCGACCGGCCGCAAGCCGTCGGGCAGTTCGATATCCAGCGCCACGCCCGCTTCCTCGGCAACCGCCGAGAACCTCCCGCGCAGCGCATCGCCAACCAGTCCAAGGTCGACTGGCACGCGCGCAATCTGCACCGCACCGGCATCAAGCTCGGAGAGCGCCAGCAGCGTCTGCGACACCTCGCCAATCCGGGTCGCCTCGTCGCGGATGACGCTGAGCGCGTGCACGCGAGCGTCGGGCTGGGTCACCGTGCCATCGAGCATCGCCTCGGCAAAGCCTCGAATGGACGTCAGCGGCGTGCGAATCTCGTGCGATACGTCGCCAACGAACGCCTTTTGCGCGGCGTACGCATCGGCGACACGGGTCGACATCCGGTTGAACGAGCGCGCAAGCGAAGCGGTCTCAGCATCGCCCTCCTCGGCGACTTGCGTGCCGAGAGCACCGCCCGCAACCTCCTCGGCGGCGGCCTGGAGTCGCACGAGCGGGCCGGTGAAGCGCTTGGCGAGTAGCCCGCCCGCGGCGTAGGCGACGAGCGCGGCGGCGAGCAACGCGATGCCCGCCACCACGAGCAGCCCGGCCTGAGCGCTCCGGATCTCCGATAGCCCCTGCACCGCCACAAGCTCGTGCCCGCTATCGATCGCCGAGGCGACCACCAGCACCTGCGCACCCGACGCGTTGCGCAAAGTCCCCGTTCGGGTCTGCTCCGCGCCCACACGCGTCAACCGCGAAATCGGAAGCGACGTTGGAGGCGATGAGGACGAGGCAAGTTGCACGACTCCGGCCGAGTCGGTCACGAACAGTTCAGCGCCGATAAGCCCGGCCTCGACCTTGAAAAGACGGTCGCGAGCGTCGGTGGTGCCAGTCGCGAGCTGCGAGGCGACGGCCTGTCCTTTGGCCAGCGCAGCCACCTGGCGCGAGAGGTCGTCGGCACGCTGACGAATCGAGTACTGCGACCAACCGACGGCAAAAACGGCGAAGGCGACAACGAGCGCGATGAGCGCGGCGAGAACCAGGTAGAGACGCGCACGCGAGGCGACACTTCGGCGTGAGCGCATTGGCCTTCGCGTGGCCGACACCGTCATTTCGCGTCCCGGCGCACGCGGTAGCCCACGCCGCGCACCGTCTCGATGAAGCGGGGCGTCGCGGCGTCGTCCCCCAGCTTCTCGCGTAGGTGACGGACGTGGACGTCGACACCCCGGGCCTCGGCGTAGTCGGAGAAGCCGAGCGCGGCCTCAAGGAGCTGCTCTCGGCTGAAGACCACGCCCGGTCGACGAGCCATCGCCAGGAGCAGGTCGAACTCCCTCGCGGTCAGAACGACAGCACAGCCGTCGATCGAGACCTCGCGGGCCTCCGGATCGATCGACAGTCCGCCGATGCTCACGACCTGCACGCCCGCGCGAGCCTGTGGCCCCGTCCCGCCCGCCTTGGCGTCGTTGCCATCGTCCGTGCGCCGCAACACGGCGCGTACGCGCGCAACAAGCTCCGGAGGCGAGAAGGGCTTGACCATGTAGTCGTCGGCGCCCGCCTCAAGCAAAGCGACTTTGTCCATCGCGGTGTCACGGGCCGTCAACATCACGATCGGCACTTGGGAGAACTCGCGGACTTGTGCGGTCACTTCGGCGCCGCTCGCACCAGGCAGCATGATGTCAAGCACGACGAGATCGGGCGAGAGTGCCCGCACTTTCTCGACCGCCTCGGTGCCTGTCTCGGCGGATTCAACCGTGAAGCCGGCGGCGGTCAGGTACAGGCTCACGAGCTCGCGGATGTTGGCCTCGTCGTCGACGATGAGCACGGTTGTCATCGAGTCGCTGCTCCTTGTGGTCGAACCGGACTAAGGGCCAGTGTAGCCTTCTGCCTCGGCCACTTAGAACAGCGTGCCGGTCCACTCCCCGGTCTCGGCGATCGTCGGCGCGCCAGTCTCGGCGAGTTCGTCGACCTGCTCGGGCACCGGCTCGCCGGTCTCCCCGACCCCACTGAGCCGAGGCGCCACCACGTCGCCGAGGATCTCGGCCATCTCGCGGGCGTTTCTGGGCGCGTAGTCGTACTTGCAGTTGTTGAACATCACCCAAGTACGCTCGGTCTCCTCGGCGAGCCGATGGATGGGCGCGTCCCAGCCCTCGAGCTCTTCGGGCGAGTAGAGATAGTCGAAGCGATCGGCCGCCGAGACGGTCTTGGCGCTCCACATGCCGGCGTTGCGACCGTGGAAGCGCACGTAGCCGAGAGGCGAGGTTGCTGCGGTGATGGGCGGCACAACGTGAGCACCGGGGATCTGCGGCTCGTCGACTGCCACGTAGGTCAGGAAGCGGTCGGCGAGGAAGCGCATGGTCTGAGCGAGCCGCGGCCCCTCGACCCAGGACGAGTGGC
>JARLGT010000126.1 GCA_031292615.1 Coriobacteriia bacterium
CACGTTCGCAACACCACCCGCGCAGGCACGAAGTAAGGAGTACGCAGATGGCACTCGGCATCTACACAGACTCGGCCTGCACGCAGTTCGTTGACAGGCTCGATTCGCTGTCCGTGCATTCCAGCGGCATCCTGTGGCAGATAGGCGCCCTCGCGACGCCTATCACGCTCTACGCCAAGGATGACGCGGTGGGCTACCGCACGCCCCAAGCCGTCTCCATCTACTGCGTGGACGCCCACGGCACCGCCGTCTACGACTCCGACATTACGCTATCCTCCGACGGTTCGAGCTATGTGAGCGCCCAGACCGGCGTGAATATCGGCATCGTCACGAACAGTGGCGGGACTGCCTTCTACGTCAAGCAGGGCGGCACCGGCAAGTCGAGCGGTAACACGAGCGTCTATCTGCGCGGCGTGTTCGGCGCGGCATCCATCGCGCTCCCGGCGATCACGGTCGGGCCGTCGGTCTCCCCGAACACCACGGATGCGGTCATCACGGCATCGTTCAACGGTGCTGTGAAGAGCTGCAAGTACATCGTCAAGACCACGAACGTCGCGCCATCCACTGCCGACTGGTCAGCCGCTACGGCGTCATCGGCGCTGTTGGCCGGAAGCGTGGATGCCACGCAGTATCTCTCGACGCCGCCCAGCACGTACACGAACATCACGGCGTCACAGGGTCTCTTCGCGTTCGTTCGGGCATATGACGCGGACGGTCTGTTCGCCACCAGCTCGGGCGTCGGGTTCACCACCAACAGCGCGGGCGCTTCCACCACGTTCTCAGCGCAGCCCACGATGACCTCTCCGACCACGACCGGGTTTACGGTCAACTTCAACGTGAGCAACCCGCTCGGCTACTGGCGCATCAGCTACAACGGCGGGACTACGTGGACGGGATTCACGCCGTCTGGCAGCGGTCCTTACGCCTACGCGGTCACGGGCAAGACTGGCGGCACGGCCTACTCCGTGGTCGTCCAGAACACGCAGAACAGCGACTACTCCGGAACTTCTGCCACGTCCAACTCCGTGAGCATGTCCACGACCCTCGCCGCTCCGACCGTAACCGCCGCGGCAGGCGCCTCGAAGATCACGGACACATGGAGCGCCGTGACCGACGCGGCCAGCTACAACGTCTACTACGGCACCTCGGCGTCTGCCCCGACGAATCCGACGAGTGGGTCAGGTGGCAGCACGCCTACGGTCACCGGCGTCACGAGCCCCTATGACATCACGGGCCTGACGCCGTTCACCGCAGAGCACTCGTGGGTACAGTCGGTCAGCGCCACGGGGTATCTCAGCCCGTGGAGTTCCGACGCCTCGGCCACGCCGTATCTGGTCAACGACTTCTCGGCCGGCCAGTCTCTCGACACCACGAACCTCGCCGCGTACGGAGCGGGAAGTGGCACGTATGCCGTCGCGTCGAACAAGCTGACGCTCGACTCGTCTGCGGGAGCCAGTTCGGGCGCGGTATTGCAGTACAAGGCTCAGGTCGCCAAGGACGTCCATACCTACGAACTCAAGGTCACGCCGCAGACCCTCGCGACGGGTAACTCGATGTGCGCTATCACGCTGGAAGCCAACGCCACCATCCCGACCACTGTGCAGGGTTCGGGGGTTCGTCCTCCGCAGCGCGTGATGATGACGTTCGATAATGTGGCCGGCGTCTACCAGGCCGGGATCCAGTACGTCGGCGGAACCGGATCGACTTACTACCACCACGACCGCTCGACAAACACGATGACATCCACAGGAATGGTACCCGCGACGTTCACGCTCGGCACCACCTACATTGTGCGTCTTGAGACGACTTCGACACAGTTCCGTTTCACCGTTCTCGACGCGAGCGGCAACCCCATCACGACTTGGAACGCAAGCGGCATCATCACGCCATGGATCAACTGGTCGTCCGTTTACAACGACGCGAGCAACACCTACTGGGCGATGGCTGGCGACCCCTACACGGACTACTGGGCGGGCAAGCTGGAAGTCCTCTACGCGAAGCTGGTCTAGCGTGTGCGCCGGTTCCTATTGCTCGCACTTCTGCTGGCGTTGTCGGGAGGTCACATGAGCACGACGGTCGCCTACACGAACGCGACCTACGGCGGGGCGTTGTGGGCAGACACCGGGACGGCCAAGGTAGCCATCTGCCAAGGCGCATGGTCGCGGCTCACGTTCACGGGGACATCGCTCGCGCTCCAGCTCAACAATCCGAGCCGAACCTATCCCACCGAAGTTGAGTGGCAGATAGACGGCGGGGCCATCCAGCGGTCTACCATCAGCAACGGCATGGGGCTCGCCTCGGGCCTGACCTCGGGGACGCATCACGCGCAGATAATCTTGGCGGGCAACTACTTCCAGGACAACCAGTGGAACACCGGCGTCGGCCTGAGCATCACGGGCTACACGGTCGATACCGGGTCAACGGTCTCGGCGTGGCCCTCGCCGAACCCTATCTGGGGACTCGTCCTCGGCGACAGCTTCGACTGTGGAAACCTCGTGCTCGGGTATGGCGGGGCCACATGGACGGCTGGGACGTACTACCCTGTCGGAGCCGTGGTCTACAACGCCGATGATGGCTGGTACTACTCCTGCACCTCCACGAACACCGACGTCGCGTGGAACGCCGCCCACTGGTCACAGACCACCAACGATGCCCAGCCGAACCATCCGTGCTATGGCAGCGGGCGTCTGGCGTTCTCACAGGTTCTCGGTAGCTCTCTCGGCTGCGATGTCATCACCTTCGCCAACGGCGGCGCGGGCATCGGCGAGAGCTACGGCACGACCGGCTGGCCCGAGATGGACACGGCCTTCGGAAATTCGATGGCCGGACAGACCGCTGCATGGCCCTCGACCCCGCCGAGCTTCGTCCTCATGGAACTCGGCAACAACGACACCGGCGAGACCTCTGCCACGAGGCGCACGAAGTATCAGAACCTCGTCACCGCAGTGCGTGCCAAGTGGGCGACGGTGCCCTTCTTCGGCATGGGCTACATCAACGGGAGCGCGGCGTTCTCAGCAGACGTGTCCTACGTCATGGGGAACAACGCCGGCTGTCACTACATCGACGCGAGCGGCTGGACTGACGTTCCTTACGTCAACAGCGGCCATCCCGATACCGCAGGGCAGGCGGCCATCGCCGCACATCTGCAAGCTACGATCACGCCGTACCTCCCAGCCACCTACGCCGACTTCGGCGGACTGGCGATGCAGTTCGTACCTCAGGCGACCTATGCCGACTTCGGCGGCACAGCGACGGGCGTGCCCGTAGTCTCGGGAGAGTATGCCGACTTCGGTGGGCTGGCCGCACAGGCTGGCGCTCTGGTGTCGTTCGCTGACTTCGGTGGCACCGCTCTGGCGGACATCACCCCTACTCCGACGTTGGAGACGCTCCGCTTCTACAAGCGCGGTATCTCCGGGTTCACGGACATCACCTCATCGACCCTCGGCGGGTTCTCCGACCTCACCTTTACCGCCGTCCGCAACGACGCGGGCGGGCTGGCCGGCAGCTTCCAAGCGTCCACCATCGCTCAGTTCCACACATGGGCGAACGAGGCATCCAAGGTCGAATACTGGAACGGCGGGGCACGTCAGGCCGTCTACTATGTGGATAGCTACACGCCGGACTGGAAGAACCTCACGATCAGCATGGCGTGCGTCGGGCCGCTGGTGCTCGGCAAGACGCTGACCTACACGGGCAACCTCGTGGGCGTCACTGCCGCACAGGCGTTCTGCACCCTCTGCAACGCTGTTCCCGACTGGACGTACAACGCCAGCTTCGTGAGCGCGGGCAGCTACGTCGTGGCGAACCTCAGCTACACCGACAAGCCCGTACTCGAAGCGATGCAGGAGATAGCCGACCTCGCGGGAGTCACCTTCTGGATCGACGCGAACATGGCGCTGCACGTCGAGACGGTTCCCGCCACTCCGAACTACACCATCCAGCTCCCCGTGTCCGGCGCGACATCGAACGGCAACGGGCGCAACTGGACTACCACGCACACAGCCAGAGACATCGTGAACCGCCTCATCATGGTCACGAGAGCGGGTACGTACACGTTCGATGACACGGCCTCACACGCGACCTACGGAGTCCGGGCCAAGAAGCTCCAGCTCGCGCAGATCACGAGCTACCATCAGGCGTCAGACTACGCGACGGCGTACTTCCTCGAATACGCTCAACCTCGCCTAGAGGCTACGGCTTCCATCGACCACGACACCACGTGCCGCCCTGGACTGTTCGCAAGCGTTCTCGGCCTGTCTGACGGTCGCACCTATCAACTGGTCGTAGAGCAGACCACATGGGCTCTGGGCGCGCTTTCCGACGAACTGACACTCGGCGCCCAGCCGTTGACGCTGCTTGAGGCGCCCGACGCGCAGTCAATCGCGGCGGTCACGCCCGCACCAAGCATCACAGTCGGCAACATGCCTGCGTTCAACAGCTACTTCCAGCAGGCCGACACGGTGGGCACTCCCAACGCCCCGCAGAACCTCGACGGCGCTCTGGCGTTCAAGACGCTCATCCTGCATTGGGACTTGCCGCCAGAGGCGTTGTGGCGCACGTATGAGATATACGAGGACTACACCGCAGGCTTCACCCCCGATACCACGAGTGGCAACTTCACGAACCGTGTGTACTCTGGCGACCAGACGGTCGTTCCCATCAAGCACGGCGTCGGTGAGGGACCGTTCTTCTACAAGGTGTGCTCCGTCAAGAGCGATGGCGTTACCCGCTCGCCGTTCGTCGTTCCTGCTTCGCAGCCGACTGGTGGCTGGGCGTTCGTGGCCGTCCCTGACGGCGAACTGGCGAACATCAGCGCGAACAAGATAACGGCCGGCACCATCGTCTCGGGCGTCTCAATCTCGGCGGCTGGGCTCTTCGGCACGCTGGACGCATCGCAGATCACAGTCACGAACCTCGACGCGGGTTCTCTGGTGTCGGGCACCATCATGGGCCTGAACATCACGGGCTCGACAATCCGCACCGCATCCAGCGGCGCGGTGGTCGAACTTGGCCCCGGCGTCAATGGCGGCACAGGCGTCATCAATATCAAGTCCGGTTCCAGCCTCGACGTGACCCCCGCCCAAATCACCAGCTACGAGTACGGGAGTGGCAACGCACGCCAGATATACACCTCGATAATCAGTGGATGCGACCTCAAGGCTGGCGGCTCGGGAACTCAGACATGGGGAAGCGCAGGGATTCGCCTCGCAAGCGCGGATAGGTCAAATGCCGACCCTGCCGCAATCCTGCTCGACCTCCCTGGGGCCAACGGTGCCACCATAGATTCCCCCGGCGGGAACACCCGCCTCGGTCTGGGTTCGCATGGTTATCTCAAAGCCCCTTCCGATGGCGGAGATTGGCAGTTCCGCGACGCCTCGGATAGCGGTTACAAGACCGTCCGCGCGTTGGCGTTTTCTCCCATGTCGGCACGCAAGCTCAAGACGGCCATCACGGTACATAAGGGCGCGCTCTCGCAGGTGCTCGCTGCTAAGCCTCATCAGTACCGCTTCAAGGCCGACCCGAAGGATGCCCCGAAGCGCCTCGGCATCATCTCCGACGAGCTGCCCGCAATCCTCGTCAACGAGGAGGGCGGCTATGACCTCGGCGGCGCTGTCGCGCTCGCATTCGGCGGCATTCAGGAACTCGCCGCACGCATCGAAGCATTGGAGGCCAAGTGAACGACACCATCAACCTTGCCAAGCTGCGGGAGCGCATCGGCGGTGCGCTGTTCGACGCGCACCTCGAGGCCGTGATGCTTCAGGAACAGATTGACGCTCTGAGCAAGCAGGTGGAGATGCTGACGAAGGAGACTCCATGCGAGCCTTCAACGAGCGGCTAGGCGCGGCAATCACGAACGCGGTCGGCACGATGTGGGCGGCGTACCTGTTCGCGGGTATCGCGCTCGTGTCGCTGCCGGCCGCGCTTGCGAGCGGTCAGCTTCTCGTCATCGTGGCGTGGCTCGCGCAGACGTTCCTACAGCTCGTGCTGCTGTCGGTAATCATGTACGGCCAACGGCTGCAAGGCGAGGCCTCCGAAGCGCACCGCGAAGAACTCGACGCACGCGAAGAGGCACGGCACCAAGCGCAGATGGAACACCTCACAAGCCTCGTGGAGAACCTTTGCGAGACCGAAGGCTCCAAGCCCGTCCCGTGGTAATCGAATCGACCGACTAGGAGTCGCCGTGACCGCACCAGTGCCCGACAACTTCCTGCATACCGCGTACTACATCTTCGAGGTCATCGGGGGATTCATCGCCTTCGCTTTCATCGTGACGTTCGGCCTGCTGGTCAAGAAGTACTCCGTGTTCAAGTTCCAGAACGACGCGATCGAGAACCTGCAAAAGGCCTTCGAGACCGAGAAGCTGTGCCGCGAGCAGCTTGCGGAGAAGGTGCACGAGCAGGAAGTCATCATCGCCGAGCTCCGTGGTGTGGTGCGTGGCAAGGACCATGCGCTCGAGGACGCCTTTCGGGCGGCCGTGAACTCAGGCGGCTGCGACGACGCGTTCGTCTGCAAGATGCGCAAGGTGCCCGGCGAGCACATCCTGAGCGCCTCGTCAACGCTATCGCCCAACGGAGAGTAGGGAGTCACCATGAAACGCATCATCCTCGCGCTGGCCCTCGTGGCCGCGCTGACCGGCTGCGCGCCGAAGGCGGCTCCTGTCGCTCCGGTCGTGCATCCGCAGGCCGTCACGACCGCGACTGTGCTCTACGGTGCCACGAACGGCCTCGCTACGGGTCACTGGCTCACGCAGGCATGGTCGGGCGGCAAGGTGCCCGCGAACACGAACCTGTATCAGCTCAACAGCTTCGGCACGAACATCGCTGCGGCTCAGCGTAGGTATCCGGGCAAGCCGATCGTGCTCGACCATACCTCGCCGGTAGACCCGCTGTGGCTTCACTCCCACGGCTACGGCATCATCCGCTACATCGCCACCTCGCCGTGGAAGTGCATGACGTTCACCGAGCTTCGCGGATACGTGAAGGCTGGAGTCCCGGTCGGAGTCGTCTATGAGTCCACCGCCGCTCGTGCCTTGTCTGGGCGCTCTGCTGGCGTCTCAGACGCGAAGACCGCTCAGGCGTGGCTGGCGCAGGCTGGATACCCCAAGGGCTTCTGCTGGGTCGCTGTGGACACCGATACGTCGGCTGCCTCGGTGCGACCGTACTTCGAGGGCTGGGACTCGGTTATCGGCGCGGCTCGCATCGGCGTATATGGAGGGGCCAGAGTCACCGGGCTCACGGCAGGCAAGGCTCCGCACGGGTTCGATGTCAACGTCGTGCTCAGGCAGCCGTGGTATCCGCTCAATGGTGCCCAACCGGCACCGAAACCGTCTCCCGCACCGATCGTAGTTCGGCCTGCCAACTATCACACGCGCGCTGTGATGCGCCACACGGCTGGACTCTACGCCGACGCCCATCTGACGCACCGCATCGGCTGGGCGCGCTCTGGCGGCGTCGTGAGCGTCCTGAACGTGAACAGCGTCCGCACCGTCGCTCACGTGGCTTGGGGCGGCCATGACGGCTTCATCCGCTACAACGCTATGAGGTGGTTGCCGTGAAGCTAGGCCGCAACCCGTCTCCCGAGCTCGCGAGCTTCAAGCTCGACACGTTCGTCGACGTGGAGCGCGTGGCTTTCGCGATCGCGCAGCTTCCCACGCCGCCCAAACAGTTCGGCCACGAGGTAGGCGTGCCCTTCATCATGGGCGGCAACGACACCGTGGGCGACTGCGTGCTGGCCGGGGCCGTCAATGAGGGCATCCTCGACTGCCACGCCACGGGCAAGCCTGCCGCGTTCAAGGACTCAGACGCCATCCGCGCCTACTCCGACATCACCGGCTACGATCCCGCCGATCCCAACACCGACCGGGGCACCGACATGGTTGCCGCGGCGAAGTACCGCCAGAAGCATGGCATCGTGGACTCGGCCGGAAACGTCCACCGCATCGGCGCCTATCTCGATGTGCCGATCGACGTGAGCAAGCTCGAGGTCGCCATGTACCTGTTCGGCGCGGCCGGACTGGGCATCACCGTCACAGATCGCACGATGAAGCAGTTCGACCAGGGGCTCTACTGGTCCATGACCGGGCAGAAGGGCTCGCCGTCCGATGGCGGGCACTACATTCCCGGCGTCGCCCGCAGGGGTAGCCACACGAACATCGTGAGCTGGGCCAAGCTCGTGCGCATGACGGATGGTTTCCTCAAGACGTTCTGCGACGAGATCCTCGCGTACGTCCCGCTGGACTACCTGGACAGCGGCGGCCACACGCCTGAGGGATTCGACGTGACCGCACTCAATTCCGCGCTGGCGAAACTCTAGGGAGGCCCCATGCGTTGTATCACGTCCAAGCAGTTCTGGAACAATGCCGTAGTCCAGGCCATCATCGTCGGCGTCATCGCCCCCGTGCTGGTCTACGTCCTGCACGCGCTCGCCGCGATGTGGGCAGGCGGCACGTTCCACGGTGACTACATGACCATCCTCGCGAGTGCGTCATCCATGCTCGCGCTGCTCGCCGCGCAGGTGCTGTCGCGCTACTTCCCGGTGGGGGGAAAGGCTGACCCCAACAGCGGGAGCTTCCTCAGCTAACCCTTCCGGACTAGTAACGCTGCGCGTTACGTGCGCTTTCGCCTTGTCCCCGAGAGTCGGGAGACTGAATGCCGAAGGTCTCGTACTACCTTACGGAGGCGTTCTGCCGCGAGCACGGGCACAAGGGCGGCACCATCCTCTCGCGTGAGTTCCCCGAGGTCGGTATCCCCGGCTGGCAAGGGCGCCGGCTCAAGATGCAGAAGGCATGGCCTAGCCTCGTGCCGACACTCGATCGCGCTGGCAACCCTTGCGTCACCGATGCACCAGAATCGGTACCCGGCGAGCACAGTCGTGACGGCAGGACGCCAGACACGTTCGAGAACGTGGACGAGCGCCGCGACGATGGAAGCCGCACGCGTACTCGGCTCCTGCGCCTTACCGCCGACGATCTCGACAGCGACGAATCGTTGCTACGCGCCCACGGGTTCAATCCCGAGAACTGGACGCTAGACAGGGTTGTGAACAAAGCGTGGAACATGGCGTCGAAGAACGCCGAGGGCACCGGCCACGACATCTCCGAGTTGTACGCGTCGACCGTCTGGGTCAGCCCCAAGGAGATCGTACTGACCGTCGAGGACTTGGCCGGCGCATTGGCGAACGTCAAGCCAATTCGTCTCAAGCAGCCCAAGGACGGCCAGCTGCTCCTCGAGTTGGGTATCGTTGACGCGCATTTCGGAAACTCGACACTCGCGTGGTACCGGGACTCACTCGCGCGCATCATCGGCAAGATCAGAAGCCGCACATGGGCGCGCATCGTCATCCCCGTGGGCTCTGACTTCTTCCACGTCGACAACTTCAAGAACACCACAAGCAACGGCACACAGCAATCGTCCGTGGACTGGACACAAGCCTCAAGTGATGGCACGACGTTCATCTGCGCAATCATCGAGGCGGCTTTGGAGTCGGCGGCTGAGGTGTTCGTCTACTACGAGATCGGCAATCACGACGAGTCCATGACGTGGATGTTCTGCCAGGGGCTCGCATGGAAGTACCCGCAAGCAGTGTTCGACCTCACCATCTGCGAGCGCAAGGTGCATAGGTTCGGCGATGTCGCCATCGGCATCACGCACGGCGACTCGCGCAACCGCAAGGACTTGGATCGCGTGTTCTCCTCTGAGTTCCCTAACTTCGCAAGCGCCAAGGTGAGGGAAGTCCACGCGGCCCACTACCACCATGAGATCAGCGTCGACCAGTTCGGCGTCGTCACCCGCTGTCTGTCCACCGCCGCCAGAACCGACAAGTGGCACCGCGAAGAGGGATTCGTGGGAGCGATGAAGCGGTTCATGCTGTTCACGTTCGACCCCGGCGCGCTGGTCAGCATCGACTACGTGTGAGGTGAGTCATGGCAGCCTGTCACACATGGTGCCCGCTGTGGCGCCCGATACTCACCGAGACGGGCCGTTGCGCCGCTGACCGCCCGGATGCCTTCGAGCGTGTCACCGGAGTCTCTGAGTGCTCACTGAGCGACGAGACGCTGGCGATGCTGCCTACCACACACCCGAGCGATACCACCGCGAATCGTCGTGGCTTTAGCTGCTAATCCCGCAATCGCATTAGAGAAAGAAGCCGCTAATGACCGACCCCAACCTTCCCCCGTGGGACTGCGGTTGAGACTAGTAACGCGCCGCGTGACGGCGTTGGAATCACAGTCTGTGACCGCAAGATGGCACCAACTGGCACACACGGGCGCTCTCACTCTTCGGGGTGGGAGCGCCTTTTCTGCGTTCCGTCGCAGGTCAGATATGGTAGCGGCGGTGGGAGTCGAACCCACAATGGGCTTTCGCCCGACGGATTTTAAGTCCGCTTCCTATGCCAATTCGGATACGCCGCCCCGTCCATGCGCTCGCACGCTACTCGGCGGGTATCTGCCCGTCGGTCGCGCCGCCCTGCAGCACCTTGAAGGTGTCAAGCAGAATCCCATACAGGATGTCGTGCTCGCTGACGAGTGTCGAGTCCAGGCCTGCAAGCGCGACGACCGTCTCGAGAATGAGCGCGCCGGCCACGATCACGGGCGCACGTCCCGGGTCGAGTCCGACCACGTGCGTGCGCTCCTCGGTGGTCATCGCGGCGAGCATCTCGGTAAGGTCGGCCAACTCCGAGCCGGTCAGGCAGCTGCAGTGGATGAGCGAGGGGTCGTAGATCGCCATCTCCTGGCGGATCGCCGAGAGACTCGTGGCGGTACCGGCGACAGCAACCATCAGCGTGGGGCGCTCGCGCAGGCCGTCGAAGTATGGCCGCAGCTGCGCGGTGGCCCACTCGCGAGCGTCGGAGAGCTCTTGGGCGGTCGGCGGATCAGAGAGCAAGAAGCGCTCGGTGACGCGCTTGCTCCCCACGTCGATCGAGCGAGCCTTAACGATCTCGGCGGTCCGGACGCCGTCCTCGGCGATGAGGTCTCCCAGCACCAGTTCGGTCGAACCGCCGCCGAGGTCGACGACGAGCACGCCCTCGCCCGGCTCCATGTCGCTGGTCGCACCGGCGAACGACAGACGTGCCTCGCGCTCGCCCGGGATGATCGTGGGAACGATTCCGTGTTCGGCGAGCAGCGCGAGGAAGTCGGCGGCGTTCTCGGCGTCTCGCGAAGCGCTCGTGGCCAACGCGGTGATGCGCTCCACCCCACCGAGCTCAGCGATTGTGGTGCCGTAGCGCGCAAGGACCGCCGCAACGCGTCCCATCGCGGCGTCGGACAGGCGTCCTGTCGCGCCTAGACCCTCGCCGAGGTGTGTGATGTCGGTGCTGCGAGCGACCTCGGTCACACCGGCCGCCGAGACGTCGGCCACGAGCAGCCGCGTGGTCACGGTGCCGATGTCGATGGCCGCAAGCCGTCTGGACTGTGACACGGAAAGCCTCCTGTTACCTGCGCTGCAGCAGGCTGGTTGGTTGCAAGGACGTGCAGCGCCCGTCGGGGCAACTGTGGGGTATCTTCCCGAGCTCGGCCGCGCCGATAGGATCATCGATGCCGATGAGCACGAGCGCCACGTGCGCGTGCAAGCACTTCACGCCGAGGGGATCTCGCTGACCCGCCAGTCCCACACTCTCGCACGCGTCGACGCCGCCTGACTCGGCTACGCGCGCCGCGCGTAGCGCGCCGTCGGCAGCACGCAAGCTCTCGGCAAGCGCAGGGTCGGCAGCCGCGCGCGTCGCCCAGACGGCGGTCGCACCCGCGGACTCCTCGGCAGCGAGCGCCTCGGACAGATGCGGGCAGGTCAGCCAGGCGAACGTGGGGAACGGCGTCCCGTCGGCGAGAAGTGACGGCGAGACGATCACTGTCGGGAAGCCGTGCGCGCACCGCGCGGCGACTCGCCACGGCTCGCGAGGAACTCGGCCACCGAGCTGCTCGGCGACAAGAAGTGCCTCGCGGGATGGAGGCTGCGCAGCACCGGGGTCGTCACTCACTGCGTGTTGAAGACGGAGTCGAGGAAGGCCGTCCATGGCCCGCTCGGCGCTACCGTGGTCTCGCCGCTGCGTTCGAGCTCGGGCACGGCGCCCTCTGTCGGCAGCGCGCTGGGCTTCGCGGTGCCGTCGAGAACCACGACGACATGCTCGCCCGCCTTGACCATACCGAGCTGTGAGCGGGCGTAGTCCTCCACACCTTCTGGCGTCTTGAGGCGGGCGACCTCGGTGGAGAGGCGCTCGTTGCGCGACGTGAGCGAGTTGTACTCGGACTGCAGGCGTGCGCGCTCGCGCGTCTCACGGTACTGAACGCGTGCGACGGGATAGAAGCTAACGACGAAGATCGCAACGGCGCCGATCACGAAGATCGGCAGCAGCCACCAGCGGAACCACGATGCATCGCGCTTGGGGCGCGACGGGCTCTCGGCGCGCGCGGCCGACGGCTTGCTCTTGGCGGGAGTGCGTGCAGACGACGCAGCGCTGACACCCCGACGGACGGGCGTCTTGCGTGCGGCCGCTGAAGCCCCTAGCTGCGTGTTCCTCGGTGTCATACCCTCAGAGTCCTGTGTGCAGGCCAGCGATTGAGAACGCCCTTGTGAGCCCCCTCTGGCAGCGATGGTAGCACAGGAAACGCCCGCGTGTCGCCTAGACGTCAGGTTGAGGGTGAAGGATACGAACGCGTGTTCGGGGTCGGCAGACGCTACCTGAGAGGCACTTTGTCGATGGCCGCCGTCTGCCCGGTGGAGTCCATCCAGATGACGGTCAGACTGCCTACGCCACTCAGCTTGGCATCTGCAATCGCGGTAGCGAGTTTGCCCTCGGTCGCGCCACGCTCAACCGACGTAGCTGAAGCCGGGTCGGTGTACGTGAGGTAGACGGCGTAGCCGTCGGTGCCGTTGACCACGACCCGAGTGACCGAGACCTTCTTGTCGGGGAAGAGTGCGGCGATCTTGTTGCGGGAGACCGACTCCACGGTGACCGGCGGGTGCGTCATGCCGGCCGTGCCTACCTTGTAGCCATTGTGGCAACGCTGACAGAACTGGGGCGCGTGGCATCCCCAACACCCCTGGTCATTGACCCGCTTCACGAGCGGCCCGTGAACGAAGAACCACGGACCGATCGTCTTGCCCATGTACTTGCGAGGCGCGAGCGGGCCCGTTCCGATGTAGAGGTTGTCTCCATGCAACAGCGAACCTGCAGCAGGGCTCGTGGTCGTGACGACAGGATCACCGAGGTCGCTGGGAACGGTCTCGCCGTACACGTCCTTGGCCCACACCCCGTGGTAGTTGTCGGTGAAGATGCGCGCGCCCGAACCCACCGACGTGAACCGTTCCGCGGCGATACGCAGATTCAGGCCGATGACGTCAGGCATCGTCGTGGCGTTTGAGCCCAGCATCGGCCCCACGGGAGCGGTAGGCACTGCAGCCGCCGTCGCCGTCGTCAGAGTGGACGTTGCCTCCGAGGTTGTGGTCGAGGCCGTCGACGAACAGCCCGCAGCAAGCAGCAACGCAACTGCCGCGGCGGCCATGCCCAGCGTCCGGAGCGTCCGCATGTGTCTCGCTACACCTCTCTGACCAAGATGAAGTCGGTTCCGCCGGGTGCGTTGGCGGCTCGGCCTGCCGTGAGCGCTATCTTCTCACCACTCCGGGCAACTCCGTTAGCCTTCATCGCCTCGCACACCTCGTCGAGGAGCGTGTCGTTGTCCTCGGCAAAAGGTACCACCACCGAGCGCACACCCCATACGATCCCAAGTTGCCGAGCAGTCTGGAGCTGCGTCGTCGCCGCAGCGATGGGTGCGTCGGGGCGGTGCTTGGCCACGGCCCGAGCGGTCGCGCCCGACTGTGTGATCGGCACGATCGCGGTCAGACGCAGGTCGGAAGCCAAGTCGCACACCGCCGCACTCACGGCCTCCTGGACGCTCTGGGTCTGACCGTCCGAGCGGTCCCAGCCACCGCCGGCCACGGCATCCTCGGCAGCACTGGCGATGCGCGCCATAGTCTCGACGGCCTCCAGCGGGTACTCCCCCACCGCCGTCTCGCCCGACAACATCACGGCGTCGGCGCGGTCGAAGATCGCGTTGGCGACGTCGCTTGCCTCGGCGCGCGTGGGACGAGGCGCGGTGGTCATCGAGTCGAGCATCTGCGTGGCGACCACGACCGGCTTTCCGGCTTTGCGGGCCTCGGCGATGATGCGGCGCTGCAGGACGGGTACCGCCTCCGGCGATGTCTCGACGCCCAGGTCGCCTCGAGCGACCATGACGGCATCGGCGACGGCGAGCACGGCGCACAGGTCCTCGACCGCCTCGAACTTCTCGATCTTGGCGACGATGGGAACGTTGCTGGGGCCGAGTAGCTCGCGAAGGGCTGTCACGTCGGCGGCGCTTCGCACGAACGACTGCCCGACAAAGTCGACGTCGGCGTGACGCACCCAGTCGACGATCTCTCGGTCGTAGTCGGTGATCGAATCGACGCCCAGCGTGACACCCGGCGCGTTGACTCCCTTGTTCGAGAGCAGCGGTCCGCCCACTTCGACGCGCGTGAGCACGTCTCGGCCGGAAATGCCGGTGATGGCGAGCTCGAGCCGGCCGTCGTCGAGGAGCAGGCGGTCGCCCGGGTGCACGTCATCGGCCAAGCCGTTGTACGTGATGCAGGCATGCTTGGTGTCGCCCACGCACTCCTCGCCTTCAAGCGTGAAGGACTGGCCGCGCTCCAAGACCGTCCCCGGCGAAACGTCGCCGACGCGGATCTTGGGGCCGGGCAGGTCGACGAGCACGCCGACGTGACGGCCGATGCGCTGCTCGGCGGCTCGGACGGCGGCAAGGCGCTTTGCGAGTGCCTCTGGGCCGGAGTGCGCGGCGTTGAGCCGCACGACGTCGACGCCGGCGAACAGGACGGCTTCGAGTGTCTCGGGGTTGTCGGTGGACGGTCCCACAGTTGCGATGATCTTTGTGCGCCGCATGGCGGTCTCCTAGTCGATCGCTTTGGGCAAGCGGACGATCTGGATTCCCTCATCGGTGCGGCGCACTGTCACCTCTTCACGACCGAGGCGATGAACAGCAGTGCGCAGATTACCGTAGAGGCGTTCCAGACCCTTTTCGTCGGTGCGGATGAGCAAGGCTCGCTCACCGGCTGTCAGGAAGTAGCGTACGAGCCGCGTGGCTGCACCACGTGGCGCGGGAAATGGCACGTCGATCGAGCGACTCTCAAACTCCCAGACGTCTTCCGGGTCGATCTGCTCGCACCAGCTCGCCACGTCGGCGGTCAGGATGACGGCGCGCCGGCGCGCCTCCGGGTCATCGCAGGTCTCGCCCACAAGGCGCAGGCGCACGTCGAAGCCTTGCAGCGACGCGGCGCGAGCAAGGTAGGCCCAATCGAGCGATCCCTCGTCCTCGAGCAGCATGATCACGCGATCGCGCACGTGGTCGGCGAGCGCCGTGAGCAGGTGCAGCAGCCCCAGGCCGCGGCGCGGTGTGAACGTGACCACCGCGACGTCGAAGATCGCCTCGGCGGGCAGGTCTTCCACCATGCCTTGCGACGTTCCGAGTCGCGAGTCCTCGGCCACATCACTCGCGAGCAAGCGACGCAGCATGCCGGGCGACGGCTCGAGCGCCGTCAGGCGCCGAGCATGTCCGAGCAGGGGGCGTGTGAGCAGGCCTGTTGCGGCGCCCACCTCGAGGATGTCGATGTCCGAGGGAACCTCCTCGAGCAGCGCGACAACCAGCTCCGGAAAGATGCGTTCCTGTCCGAAGTCGTAGTCGTACTGGTTTGCGAGGCGCTCTCGGCGAGCCAACGCGCTTTCGATCGGCACGCCGAACCGCGGCGGCACCACCGGAGCGGCTGCTGTTCGGATGCGGTCTGTCATGGCGCGGTGCGCTCCAGGCGTTTGGGGACGAGGCGGCCGGCACCGCCACGGGGCTTTCGTGCAGCGGGCCTATCAGTGCATACCCGACTCTAGCGAGTATGGCCGAGACCCGCACGTACCGGCACCCCACGCCCGCGAGTGGTGCGGGTTTCTCGGCGAGACGCCGCAGGCAGGACGCGGGCGGGCGGCGGTGCGGCGGGCGCAGGCGGGCAGGCGTGTGCATCGAGGCATCCGGGCACGCGCCGCGCGCGATCGTCGGGTCCGCACGCACGTGGTCCCGGCGCCGCGAACGGGGCCGGGACCACGGGGCCGTGCGGTTTCGAGCGGCAGCGACTAGCCGCGCAGGTTGTAGAAGGCCGCCATACCCAGGTACTCGCTGGAGTCGGCGAGCTCCTCTTCGATTCTCAGCAGTTGGTTGTACTTGGCGACGCGGTCGGAGCGGGCCGGCGCACCGGTCTTGATCTGACCTGCGTTCACCGCCACCGCGAGGTCGGCGATGGTGGTGTCCTCGGTCTCGCCGCTTCGGTGGCTGATAACGCACGTGTAGCCGGCCTGCTTGGCCATCTCGATGGTCTCGAGCGTCTCGGTCAGCGAGCCGATCTGGTTGAGCTTGATCAGGATCGAGTTGGCTACGCCGAGCTCGATGCCCTTCCTGAGGCGCTCGGTGTTGGTGACGAACAGGTCGTCGCCCACCAGCTGCAGCTTGCTTCCCAGGCGATCGGTCAGGAGCTTCCAGCCGTCCCAGTCGTCCTCGGACATGCCGTCCTCGAGGCTGATGATCGGATAGCGGTTGGCGAGGTCCTCCCAGAAGTCGACCATCTGCTCGCTGGTCAGCTCGCGTCCCTCGCCCTTGAGCATGTAGACACCGCGCGCAGCGTCGTAGAACTCGGTCGATGCCGGGTCAAGCGCGATGCGAACCTGCTCGCCGGGAGTGTAGCCAGCGGCTTTGATCGCCTCGACGATGATCGCAAGCGCGGCCTCGTTGCTCTCAAGGTTGGGTGCGAAGCCACCTTCGTCGCCCACGGCGGTGCCGAGCTTGCGCTCCTGCAGGACCTTCTTCAGCGTGTGGTAGATCTCGGCGCACCAGCGCAGGCCCTCGGCGAAGGTGGAGGCTCCCACCGGCATGACCATGAACTCCTGCAGGTCGACGTTGTTGTCGGCGTGCACGCCCCCGTTGAGGATGTTCATCATCGGCACCGGCAGAACGTGCGCGTTGGCGCCGCCGATGTAGCTGTAGAGCGTTAGCTCGGTCGACTCGCTTGCGGCGCGAGCCACGGCCAGCGAAACGCCCAGGACAGCGTTGGCGCCGAGCTTGCCTTTGTTGGCGGTGCCGTCTAAAGCGAGCAGCTCGGCGTCGATCGAGCGCTGGTCGCTCGCGTCCATGCCCACGAGCTCCTCGGCGATGATGTCGTTGACGTTGTCGACGGCGCCCTGCACGCCCTTGCCCAGATAGCGGGCCGAGTCGACGTCGCGCAACTCTACGGCCTCGAAGGCGCCCGTGGAGGCGCCGCTCGGCACTGCCGCGCGGCCGAAGCTGCCGTCGTCGAGAACGACCTCGACTTCCACGGTCGGGTTGCCGCGCGAGTCCAAGATCTCGCGGGCGTAGATGTCGGTGATGATGCTCATCTAGGCATGCCCCTTCTCTATCCGCTTTGCCCTCTGCCACAGCGCTTCTTGCGCCTCGAGCCCCAGCTCGTCGAGCTTGGTGCCCCCCTCGGCAGCGGCCTTCTCCATCGCCGACCAACGTCCCCGGAACTTGTCGCACGTTCCGCGAAGCGCCGTCTCGGCATCGATGCCTTGTTTGCGAGCCAGATTCACGATCGAGAACAGCAGATCGCCGATCTCGTCTTGCGCGCCGGGACTGCCGGGCTCTTCGGCCTTGAGTTCGTCGATCTCCTCGTGCACCTTGGCCCATACCCCTTCGAGGCTATCCCACTCAAACCCTGCCGAGACGGCCTTGCGCGATATGGTCTGCGCGAGCATCAGTGCGGGCAGCGCGTGGGGCACGGTGTCGAGCAGACCCTGCTGCTTCTCGGCGCGCTCGACGCTCTTGATCTGGTCCCAGGTGCGGGTAACAGCCGCAGCATCCTCGGCAGCAGCGTCACCGAACACGTGCGGGTGGCGGCGCACAATCTTGGCGTGAATGGCGGCGACAACGTCGTCGATGGTGAACTCGCCTGCGTCGGCGGCGATCTGCGACTGCAGGACCACCTGCAACAAAACGTCGCCGAGCTCCTCTCGGATATCGGCGACGTCGTGAGTCTCTATGGCGTGGACGGCCTCGTAGGCCTCTTCCACCATGTTCTTGGCGATCGAGTCGTGCGTCTGCTCGCGATCCCAAGGGCAACCCCCCGGGCCGCGAAGGACCGCAATGAGATCGACGAACTCGTCGAACCCGTGGCTCACGATCCCCCTACCCCGCCGCTAGTTGGTTGTAGTCGACGGGGCGGTGCCTGAAGCCGAGGTGCTGCCACCCTTGGCGGCGTTGGGCTTGAGGTCGGCCTCGACGTATTCGATCTTCGCGTTCTTGCGCAGGTCGTTGAGGAACTGCTGGTAAGCGTCGCTGCGACGTTGCTGCACGATGATCTGCTGGATCTGCGACTTCACGTCCGCCAGCGGCTGCTGGGTACCGGAGCGAACGTCGGTGACCAGAATGATGTGCCAGCCGTACGGTGACTGCACGAGGCCCGACATCTGGCCCTTGTTCAGCTTGTCGAGAGCCGCCTGGAACTCGGGCACGTAGGCCGTCGTCGGCCATCCGAGGTCGCCGCCCTTGGAAGCGGTAGCGGTGTCGATCGAGTACTTGCGGGCAGCATCCGGAAGCGTGATCGTTCCGGCTTGGATCTCCTTGAGCACCTTGGCCGCCAGCGCCTTGTCCTCCGGCTTGAAGAGGATGTGGCTGGCGCGCTTCGCCGGCTTCTGGAAGAACTGCGACTTGTTCTTGTCGTAGTAAGCCTGGATATCGGACTGGCTGACCGTCTGATTGGCGGACAGCGTCTCGACAAGCTTCTGCGTCACAAGCTGGTTGCGAATCTGGGACTTGAGCTGGTCCAGGGTCATGCCAGCGCTCTTGAGCGCCGAGTCAAACTGCGTGGAGTCCTTGAAACCGCTCTTGAGCTGGTCGATCTGCTTCTGGACGTCGGCGTCGGAGACGTCGATGCCTTTGCTCTTCGCGGCCTGCTCGATGAGGTCCTGGTTGATCAGGTTCTCCAACAGCCTCTGCTTGAAGTCGAGAAGTCGACCCTGCGCGTCAGTCCCCGTGAACATCTGCGGATACTGCTTCTTGAGCTGGTCGAGTTGTGCATTGAGGTCCGAGACCTTGATCACCTGGCCGTTGACCTTCGCCGCGACGTCCTTGTTGCTGCAGCCGGTCAGTGCCACGACACCCAATAGCATGACGGCGCAGAGAGCGACGGCAAGCGCAAAACGCATCGGCTTCATCGTTCGAATCCTCCTGATAGCGGATTAAAGCTCACGCGAGTATAGCATCCAGTAGGCCAAGGGCCGCCGTGGTCACGGACTCTCCATAACCCAACGGTAGGGCTATCTTCTTCTCCTTCTCGATCCACACCGCACCACGCGCTTGAAGCTGGCCTTTTCGCTCGTCAGACAGGTGCACGGGGGCGATAATGAGGCGCTTGCGAGCGATGGTGACCGACGTGGCTTTGACCTCGGCGGCAAGCGCTCGAATGCGCGCCACGTCGACGAGGTTGCGGGCCGTCTCGGGCGCCGCGCCGAAGCGCTCCACCATCTCGCGGTAGACCTGATCGATCGCTTCGATCGAGGGCGAGCCGGCCAGTCGCCGGTAGATGCGCACGCGCTCGTCGACCGCATCGACGTACTCCTCGGGCAGGAACGCCGAGATCGGCAGGTCGACGCGCACGTCGGGATGAGCGACAACGGGCTCGCCGCGTGCCTCGCTGACGGCCTCCATCAGCATCTGCGCGAACAGGTCGAAACCGACCTGGCTCATCTGCCCGCTTTGCTCGGCGCCGAGAAGCGAGCCGGCGCCGCGAATCTCGAGGTCCTTCATGGCGATCTTGATGCCGCTGCCAAGCTCGGTGTTGTCGCCGATGGCTGTGAGGCGCTCGACCGCCTGCTCGCTGAGCGACTCGTGGCGCGGGAAGAGGAAGTAGCCGTACGCCTTGACGTGGCTGCGGCCCACGCGGCCCTTGAGCTGGTAGAGCTGTGCCAGGCCCAGGCGCTGCGAGTCCTCGATGATGAGCGTGTTGGAGTGCGGGTTGTCGATGCCTGACTCGATGATGGTGGTGGCGACAAGCACGTCGTACTCGTTTGCGGCGAACGCCTCCATGACAGACTCGAGTTCGCGTTCGCTCATCTGCCCGTGCGCAACGCCGATACGCGCTTCCGGAGCCGCGGTGCACACGCGGCGAACCGCGTCGTCGATCGTCTTGACGCGGTTGGAGACGTAGTAGACCTGGCCGCCGCGCTCGAGTTCTCGGCGGACCGCACCGGAGACGACGTCCTCGTCCCACTCGCCCACGTGCACCTGCACGGGGAAGCGGTTGGGCGGCGGAGTGTCGATGACGCTCATGTCGCGCACGCCGGACAGCGACATCTGCAGCGTGCGCGGAATCGGTGTTGCCGACAGCGCCAGCACGTCGATCTGCTCGCGCAGGTTCTTGATGTGCTCCTTGTGCTCGACGCCGAATCGCTGCTCCTCGTCGATGATCACGAGGCCCAGGTTCTTAGGGGCGACGTCGTGGCTGAGCAGGCGGTGCGTGCCGATCAGGATGTCGACCTCACCTGAAGCAAAGCCCTGCAGCGCGGCCTTGATCTGCACCTCCGAGCGGAAACGTGAGAGCACCTCGACGCGCACCGGGAAGGGCGCGAAGCGCTCCGAGAAGGTTGTGTAGTGCTGCTGGGCAAGAATCGTCGTCGGGCACAGCACCATGACTTGCTTGCGGTCTTGCGTGGCCTTGAATGCCGCGCGGATCGCCACCTCGGTCTTGCCGTAGCCCACGTCGCCGCAGATCAGGCGGTCCATCGGCTTGTCCGACTCCATGTCGGCCTTGACGTCGGCGATCGCGGCGAGCTGATCGGGCGTCTCCTCGAACGGGAAGGCGGCTTCCATCTCCATCTGCCACGGAGTGTCCTCGCGATACGTGTAGCCAGCCACGGTCGCGCGGCGCGCGTACAGGTCCACCAGGTCGAACGCAAGCTGGCGCGCCGCCTTGCGAGCCTTGCCCGTCGCGCGCGACCAATCCGCGGTGTTCAGGCGTGTGATGCGCGGCGAGCCGCCGTCGGCGCCAACGTACTTGGTGACGCGGTCGATCTGGTCGACCGGCACGTAGAGCTTGTCGCCGCGCGCGTACTCGAGTAGCAGGTAGACGCGGTCCTGGCCGAGAACCTCCTGGCGCACGATCTCTTTGAACAGCCCTATGCCGTGGGTGGCGTGAACCACGTAGTCGCCGGGGGCGAAGGCGAACGTCACTTTGGTCGGGTCAATCTCGCGGCGCTGACGGCGCACGGCGCTTCTCGGGTAGACATCGTCGACGCTGATGACCGCGATCTGCGCCTCGCCGATGACGAAGCCGGCTGGCACGTCGGTGTCGGTGACGTCGATGTTGCCCTTCTTCAGCGGCCGCGCGTCGACGTGCCCATCTGGGTCCGCGCCGTCGGCGAAGTCGCGCTCGCGCGTGATTGAGAGGCCTGACTCGGCAAGCGTGTCGGCGATCCGTCCGCGCGTCCTGCGGTCTGGGACCGCCAGCGCGATGGCCATCCCCGCCGAGAGAAGCGAGCGGATGCCACCGACGAAGCGCTCCTCGCCACCTGAGACCTCGGGGCGGCACGCGGTGAGCTCGGCGTCCACACCGCTGCCAGCGCGCAGCAAGGAGAGCAGCGTGAGGCGCTGACGCTCGCCCAGGTCGAGCTGGCCCGGCGTGAGGTAGAGACCAGCGAGCGTGGTTGCGCGCAGGAGCTTCTCGGCAAGGCCGGAGAGTTCCTCGTGGCGGCGGGACGCGTCGTCGAAGAGCGTGCGGGGCTCGGCGGCCACTACGAGCACGTCGGCGCCGAGGTAGTCGGTGGGCGCGCCGACCTTCTTGTAGAGCAGCGGCAGGTAGCGCTCGATTCCGTTGAAGTACACGCCTTGCTGAATCATCTCGAGGTGATGTGCCAGAACCGTGTCGGTGCGGGCCTTCTCGCCCAGCACCTTGACGACGTTCTCGGCACCGCGCGCGCCAAGCACAAGCTCGCGGCACGGGTAGATCTCGATGGGCTCGGAGTCACCGATGGTCTGACCTGTGGTGGGCACGTAGCGCTTAAGCGTCTCGATCTCGTCGCCGAACAGGTCGGCGCGCACCGGCGAAAGCGTGCCGGTGCCGTAGACGTCCAGAGTGCCGCCGCGTACCGCGAACTGGCCAGGGGCCTCGGCGACCTCGACGCGCTCGTAGCCCATGCGGGTAAGGCGCTCGGTTGCCTCTTCCAGTTCCAGCGAGCCGCCGGCGCCCATCACGAACGGGTCGAACGCGCGGCTGCCTTGCGGCGGGACGGTGCGCAGAAGCGCCCGTGCCGAGGCGACCACGACGACGGGGCGGTTCTTGTCCAGCGCGTAGAGCGCTCGCGCGCGAGCGCCCACCTGGTCGAGGTCGGGCGCAGCGTCGCTCCACGGCAGGTCCGTGCGGTCCGGGTAGTGCAGCACCTGCTCCCGGCCGAGGAACGCTGCGGTCTGGCGCCAGTAGCGCTCGGCGGCTTCCTCGCCGGCGACAACGACCAGCGTCGGGCGCGCCATGTCGGAGTGCAGCGCAGCGGTGAGCGCAGGACGCACCAGGCCGGGGGTCGCGAGCGTGGCGTCTTCGCCGCGGCCGAGCATCTCGGCGATCGTGCGGTACGACTCGGCGGTGGAAAGCGAGGCTGCGAGGCGGCGGATCAGCATGGGGTGGAGCTCCTGTTTCGACTCGGTGCGACTCTGCTCATGCTGCGGGACGGAACAGCACGAAAGCCCGCATCCGGCAGACGCCGGGCGGGGACGCCCCAGCCTAGACCCGTGCACGAGGAGGGTCAAGGCGCGAAAGCGGCCAATCCAAGGATGCGTACAATGCATACATCCCAAGCCACTCGAAAGGACCTACCCCGCGTATGCCCGACCGTAGCGACAACAACGACACTTCCGAGCAACCCACTTCTGCCGAGTGCGACACGGACAGCGAGTTCCAGGAGCTGTGCGAGGTCGAGACGGAGGTCGCCGACGCCGCCGCTCCGCCGCAGAAGGTTGTGCGCAGCGGGGGCACGTTCGAGTCGTTCCGCAACCCCGACTTCGCGTGGTTCTGGTCCGGCGCGCTGGTAAGCAACGTGGGCACGTGGATGCAGAACTACGCGCTCGGCATCGTTGTGTATTCGCTGCGGAGTTCGTCGTTCGACCTGGGCGCCATCAACTTCATCGTGGGCATCCCGGTGCTGTTTCTCGCGATCCCGGGCGGCCTGCTTGCCGACCGGGTCGACCGCCGCAAGCTACTCATCTGGATCCAGGTGGTCCTGCTCTTCCAGGCGAGCGCGCTGGGCTACCTGTACATGAACGGCACGCTTCGCGGCGGTACCAACGTCATCACGGCGCTAGCGTGGCTGGCGGGGCTGGGCATCGTCGCCGGCATCTTCTCGGCGATCCAGTTCCCGGCATGGCAGGCGATGATGCCGGACTTGGTGCCGCGCGAGTCGCTGCTCAACGGAATCGCGCTGAACTCGGCGCAGTTCCAATCCTCCAGGCTCATCGGCCCGCTTGCCGCTGGAGCGCTCGTAGTCGCCGGCTTTGGCATGGGCGACATCTTCTACGTCAACGCGGCGAGCTTCCTGTTCGTCATCGCTTCGCTCGCGATCATCCGACCACGCTTCGCTGTTCCCGCCGAGGAGCGAGCCGCAGGCCGCCCGCGCGAGGGCGCCGTCAAGACGCTGCTCGGCGGGCTTGAGTACGCGCGGCAGAACAAGGTCATCGGCGTGCTGATTCTCAGCACCGCTGTGATGACCATCTTCGGCTTCCCCTACATGACGCTGCTGCCGGCCATCATCAACCAGACGCTCGGCTTCGCCATCAACACCGACGGCTACAACCGCGCGGTCGCCATCGTGATGGCCACCAACGGCCTGGGCGCCATGGCGGGGGCGCTCAGCGTCGCGAGCCTGCCGGCCACGGTGCGTCGCAACCGCATCATCCCGTTCGCGCTGCTGGCATTTGGCGTCTCGCTGCTCGCGTTCTCGCTGACACGCAGCCTGTGGCTGATGGCGATCGTCTCGGCGTTCGCGGGCGCGGCGCTCATGACCACCAACTCGCTAGCCAACACGTCGATTCAGTCCTCGACGCCGCCGCACCTGCGCGGCCGAGTCATGGGGCTGTTCGTCACGGCGTTCATGGGCATCATGCCGATCTCGGGCCTGGCCTTCGGTACGCTGGGGCAGTTCATCGGCCCCTCCAACGCCGTGCTCATCGGCTCGGTCTTTCTGGTCGGCTGGTCGCTCTATCTCATCGTGAGCAATCCGCTCACCCGAGGCCAAGCCGCGCCAGCTTCCGCCTGACGGGGTATCCTCTCGCCAATCCCTTTTGCCGAGAGGACCCGCCAACGTGCCCCCCGAGCTGCCAGAAGAGCAACCGAGTGAACTCTACGATCGCCCAGTAGCCGAGAACCCCGACGACGTCGCCGATCAAGCGCCGCTGACGGTCGAGGCCGACATGGAGGTTCCCACGGCGGCGCTCGTGCGGCGCGGCTGGGCGACGAGCACGTTTGAGTCGTTCGCGCATCGCGACTTCACGCTGTTCTGGTCTGGCGCGCTGGTCAGCAATGTGGGCACGTGGATGCAGAACGCGGCGCTGGCGATTCTCGTCTACCGGATCCAGCCCGATAAGGCGTCGCTGAACACCGGCATCGTCCAGGGCTTGGCCGGGCTGCCCGTGCTGTTCCTCGCGATTCCGGCAGGTGCGCTGGCCGACCGAGTCGATCGCCGCAAACTCCTCATCTGGCTTCAGGTGGTCCTGCTCGCGCAGGCAGCCGCGATCGGCATCCTCTACGATGCGCAAGTGCTCAGCGCCGTGCGGCCGCTGTTCTCGCTGGTTCTCGTCTCGGCGCTCGGGCTTGTCGGCGGCATCTTCGTGGCGTTCCAAGGCCCAGCGTTCCAGTCGATGCTCCCGGACCTGGTTCCCCGCAAGTCGCTCATGAACGGCATCGCGCTGAACTCGGCCCAACTCCAGACTTCGCGGATGCTCGGACCGGCGATCGTGGCCGGTATGCTGCTGGTGGGCTCCGGGCTGGGGCTCATCTTCTACATCAACGCCGCGAGCTTCCTGTTCGTGATTGCGGCGCTTCTCGCGATCCGCCCGCGCGCCGAGTTCCACGCTGGCCATGGCGCCGAGGTACGCGGCGCGCCGGACGGCAAGAGAGCGGGCAACGGCAGGACCGCCGAAAGCGCGTGGCAGACGCTGACCGCAGGCATCTCCTACGCGCGCGAGCACCCAGCCATCGGCGTGCTCATCCTGACAACAGCGTTTCTCGTCTTCTTCGGCTTCCCGTACGTCATCATTCTCACGGCGATAATCCACGCTCGCATCCCGGGCTTGAACGACAAGGCCGTCGAGCACGTGTACGCGGTGGTCTACGCGTTCAACGGCGCCGGAGCGCTGATCGGATCGCTTGCTGTCGCCGGCCTTCCATCGACCATTCAGCGCAACCGCATCATCCCAATCACCCTGCTGACGTTCGCCGCACTCGTCGTCGCATTCTCGTTTGCGCCGAGCGTGCCGGTCATGTGCGCGATCACCCTGGTCGCAGGCGCGGCCTACATCTCGACCAGCTCGCTCGTGATGACATCAATCCAAGCAGCCGTTCCCGGATACCTGCGCGGGCGCGTCATGGCGCTGTTCATGATGGCGTTCATGGGCGTCATGCCCCTGTCCGCCTTCGCGTTCGGGCCGCTGGGCCAAGCGATCGGACCCGACACGGCCGTGCTCGTAGGCGGAGTCGCGCTGGCCGTGTGGGCGCTCGTGCTCATCGCGCGGCCGGGATGGCTCGACGCGATCGGAACGCCGAACGCAAGCCAACGCACGAGCGCCGTCCCCGCGCCCCGCAGCTAGCCCGACGCACGAGGGGTATCCTCGAACAGACCGTCCCGTTCGCCGAGAGGATCTTCGCCGATGACTCCGCGCGCATCCGACGAGCCCGTCCCGCAACTCACCCGCTCACAGCGCGAGGCGCTCGCGCCCATCTACGCCGAGCGCCTGAGCGAGCACTACGGCGATCCGCATGCGGCGCTCGAGTTCGTGAACGCCTACCAGCTGCTGATCGCCGTCATTCTGAGCGCTCAGACCACCGACGTTGGCGTGAACAAGGCCACACCGGCGCTGTTCAAGCGCTATCCGACCCCTGCCGCACTTGCCGAGGCCGACCAGCTCGAGGTCGAGGAGTACGTGCGCACGCTCGGCTTCTACCACCAGAAGGCCAAGAACATCATCCGCACATGCCAGATCATCGTGGCCGAGTTCGGCGGCGACGTGCCCGACACGATGGAGGGCTTGACGTCGCTTCCGGGCGTAGCGCGAAAGACCGCCAACATCGTGCTGGGTGAAGCGTTCGGCAAGGTGGAGGGCATCGCGGTCGACACGCACGTGTTCCGGCTCGCGCACCGTTTCGGCCTGACCACCGAGAACGACCAGGACAAGGTCGAGCGCGACCTGATGAGCATCTTCCCGCCAGAGCACTGGCACCGCGTCAACTACGACCTCATCAACCACGGCCGAGCGATCTGCACCGCAAAGCGGCCCGCGTGCGGCGCGTGCTTCCTCAACGACGTGTGTCCGAGCGCGTTCGTGCCGGCCTCCTGGAGACAAACGCTGTAGTGTGCCGGTGTCTGCGCCGAGGGGACCGAGGGGTCCCCTCGGCGCGCCGGCGCGCTCCGCTAGTACACCCAGGGAATCAGCTTGTGCACGCGCGACTGGTACTCGGCGTAGGGCGGGCCGAACTTCTCCAGGAGCCAGGCTTCTTCTAGGCGCGACTTGATGTCGAAGAAGGCGAAGAGGACCAGCGCGTAGACGATTGTCAGCCAGCCGTGAGTCCACAGCGCCCAACCCATCGCGTCGATGATCAAGCCGCTGTAGATGGGGTGACGGACAATCGCGTACGGGCCCGACTCGATGAGGTTCGAGCAGTCCTTGGGGTACGGCAACGGGGTGAGGTTGGGGCCGAGTTTCAGCACGCCACCTAGCGAGATCGCCGAGCCACCCAGCATGAACAGGATGCCGAGAATCGTGCCGATCGTGGCAAGCGGTGGCGCCCAGTCCGCCCAGCCTGGAAGCGAGCGGGGGCCCAGGATCACCAACGCGAACAGGAACATCTGCGCCACGACGTACCACTCCCCACGAGTGCCCTTCCACCACGGGGCGTGCTTGTCGGTCGGCTCGGCGGTCACTTGGCCTCGGGCGATGGCTTGCCGATCGAGTATGCCTTGCCCACCATCTCGCCGACACCGTAGTAGGCCTGCGAGCCAATCGCGAACAGGATCGGCTGGAGCCGCTCGATGTCTACGCCACCCGCAGCGGTTAGCACCGACTCGTCGGCCTTCACGTCGAGCACCTCGCCGATGAACTGCGTGTGCATCCCCAGCTCGTGCACCTCCACCACCTTGCACTCCAGAACGAGGGGGAACTCGCCCACGTACGGCGCGTCGACCAGCTCGCTTCGCACCGCCGTCACGCCGAGCTCGGCGAACTTGTCGTGGTCTCGGCCGGAGACGAGCCCGAAGTAGTCGGCCTCGGCGGCGTTGGCCTCGCCAGGAAGGCTGATGGTAAACCCCTTGCGCGCCATGATGTTGCCGTGCGACGCCGTCGCTGCACGCAGCGAGATGGATACGCACGGCGGCTTGGAGCAGGCGATGCCGCCCCAGGCCGCGGTCATGGCGTTGGGCTTGCCCTCAGCGTTGTAGCTGCCTACAACAAGCACGGGCGTGGGGTACAGAAGGGTCTTGGCTCCCAGGGACTTCTTCACAGCGTTCCTTCCAGAATGGGCAGTTTGCCTTGTTGTGGATGTTCCCCACGCACGCAGTTGCGACCCGCCTGCTTCGCTTCGTCCAGCGCTTCGTCGGCGCGGCCTATGAGCGTCGTGTCGCGGACGTCGGTGTCGCGAGCCTGAGCCGCACCGATGCTGACGGTGTAGCGCACCACGTGCCCCTCGAGATCGAGTGCCGGCGAGGCCTCGACCGCCGCACGCACCGTCTCGCCGAATGTGATTGTCCCACCGATGTCCAATTCCTACAGTGAAACGGACAAATGGGTAGGTCCCTTCGCGCCGTGCGGTACAGTTCCCCCCGCCAACCCAATGGGCATCAATCACGACAGGTGACCGAAGCTGCCGGTCCCTACGGGCGAAGACGAGGCACTCCATGCGCATCGCTGTGGTTCACGGTTACTTCCTGGGCGACTCAGGAAGCGGCATCTACGTGCGCAATCTCGTCCGAGGCCTTCTCGCCGAGGGCCACGACGTGACGCTCGTCTGCCAGGAACGCGAGCCCGAGAAGTACGACTTCGTCGACTCCGTCTGGATGCTGGACGCGAGCAACACGGTGCTTCGCCTCGCGGGAAACGAACACCACGCGATCGGCCGAGGCACCTGCCGCTTGGTGCGACCGGACCTGGGCGGGCGGCTACTGGTCTACGTCGATGGCCCGTTCGCGGGCTTCGAGCGCGGCGGCGTCAGGGCGTTCCAAGACGCGCCCGACGACTGGATCGCCACTTACATCGCGGCGAACGCGGCCGCGCTGCGCACCGCGTTCGCGCAGTGGACGCCCGATCTCGTGCTCGCGCAGCACGCAATCATGCAGCCGTACACAGTGCGCGAGGCACTTGCGGGAAGCACGCCCTACGTGGTGACCACGCACGGCTCCGAGCTCAACTTCAGCCTCAAGCTCGACCCGCGCCTCGTCCCCTACGCCCTCGATGGCCTGCGCGACGCGGCTGGTGTGGCGGCGGTCTCACCCGCTAGCGCGCGCGACGTGGTCGAGTGGGCCGCCTCCCACGGTCTGGACATCGCCGCCCGTGCCTGCGTGATGATGCCCGGCATCGACACCGAGCTGTTCGCTCCTGCACCCAGCCGCGCCGAGGCGATCGCCACGCTCGCGAGGCACGTCGAGTTGCCCGCCAGCCTCGACTTGTCGCCCGGCGACGACGTGCTCGCTTTTGTGGGCCGCATCGGCTGGAGCAAGGGCATCCACCACGCCATCGTCGCGCTCTCTCTGATAAGTGCTGCGCGGCCTCGCATCAAGCTGCTCGCAGCCGGAGCGGGCCCCGCGCGAGAGTCACTCGAGAGACTGGCCGGGCTGCTCAACGCAGGCAACGTGGCCGGTGCGCGCGAACTCGCTATCGCCGACCCCGAGCTGCAGACGACCGCCGAGTACGGCCCGCTCATCCCCGACGACATTGGCGAGCTCGGCGAGGTGCACGTCGCTTACCTCGGCCACCAGACGTCGGAGAACGTGGCTCGGCTGTTCGCCGCAGCCGATCTCGCACTGGCGCCGTCGATCTTTCCCGAGGCCGCGGCGCTTGTGACCAGCGAGGCGCTGAGCGCGGGCGCGCTACCAGTTGTCGCGAATCAGACCGGCCTGCACATGATGGCCAAGATAGAAGCCGACGCACTTGCCGACGAGTCGTTCCTCGGCCTGCTGCCCGGCCGCAACCTCACCCTCGCACTCGCCGAGGCGATCGAACGCTACCTCGACCGCTACCCCACAAACGACGCCGCGTTCCGCCAGCGTCTGCACGCCATCGCCGCCAGCCACTTCCCCACTTGGCAAACGATAGCGCGCGAGTACGTCGAGATGGCAGGCGGCGAGAACGAGGTGTCGAGGCGGTAGTGATGACGCCACCGCCCATTGGGCTGGGCGGCCGATTCCTCAACTCGGCCTACCTAGGAGTTAGCCACGATCGACTTGCGCCTGTAGACCGCCACCGACAGGACGTAGAAAACGACGAGAATGCCCAGGATCCAAGCAAGCGCTGTCCACACCGCCGGACCGGCAGTGCCGCTGACCAGCAGGGAGCGCATCGTCTCGACCACCGGAGTCATCGGTTGGTTCTCGGCAAAGCCCCGCAAAGCGGGCGTCATTGAGGTCGTCGGCACGAACGATGGGCTGATGAAGATGAGCAGGAGAAGGACGTAGCTGAACGCACCGGCGCCCTCCATCGTCTTGGCGATCAGGCCGAAGAAGATGGCCAGCCACGTCGTCGAGAGCGTGAACAGCACGAGGATTCCGGCAAAGACCAGCCATGCCATCACCCCTGCCTGCGAGCGAAAGCCCATCGCGAATGCCGCCAACAAGACGAGCACCGAAGAGACGAGGTTTGACACTGTGGACGACGCAACCTGTCCGCCCAGAATCGACGAGGGAGCGACCGGCATGGTCCTGAATCGATTGATGATGCCGCTCTGTACGTCCATATTGAGACGCACTGCGGCATAGGCAATGCCGCTGATGACGGTCATGACCACGATTCCCGGCACGATGAAAGTGATGTAGCTGATGGAGCCGGTCTGGTGCGCCAGCGCCCCACCAAGCACGTAGACAAACATCAGCATCATGGCGATCGGCATCAGCAGCACGGTGATGATGGTGTCCGGGCTGCGAGTGATGTGACGCAGGCCGCGTTTGGCTAGCGTCCACGTATCCGCAAGCGCGCGCATCATTCTGCCTCCCGATTCGTGCCACCAGTTATCTTGAGGAACACGTCGTCAAGCGTGGCTACCTTCTGGGAGAACTCGGCAGGCTCGATTCGAGCGTCCCTGAGTCCCTCGAAGATGCTGGCCACCTGAGCCACGGAGCCATCCGTCGCAATCGTCAGCGTGGGGCCCTCGCCCGGTGTGCACTCGTAGCTCCAGCCGAGAGCTTTTGCAGCGGCGTCGCGAATCTGCCTGTCGTGGAAGGCTAGCTCGATCAGTCCACCCGGCACGAGCTTCTTCAACTCGGGTGCTGTTCCGATGGCGAGGATTCTGCCTCCATGTAGGACCGCGATGGTGTCGGCCAACTCATCGGCCTCTTCGAGATACTGCGTCGTGAGGAACACCGTCGTTCCACCTGCAGCCAGTTCGCGAATCGTCCGCCACATCTCGTTGCGGGCTTCAGGGTCAAACCCGGTAGTGGGCTCGTCCAGAAAGATGACTGATGGGGTGCCGATCAGGCTCATGGCGATGTCGAGGCGTCGGCGCATCCCGCCAGAGAATGTCGCCACGCCACGGTCGGCTGCGTCTTCCAGTCCAAACCGACGCAGGAGGTCTGCGGCGGTCTTCGCGGAGTCGCGCACGTGACGCAAGTCGGCGATCAGCAGCAAGTTCTCGCGACCGGTGAGTCGATCGTCGACGGCGGCGAACTGGCCGGTCAGGCTGATCTCGCCGCGCACCTTGTCCGGACTTGTGGCAACCTCGTGGCCAGCCACGGTGGCCGAGCCGCCATCAGCCTTGATGAGTGTCGTCAGTATGTTGATCGTGGTGGTCTTCCCGGCGCCGTTGGAGCCGAGCAATGCGAAGACGGTCCCTTTCTGCACGCTGAAACTGACGTCCCTGAGAACCACGACGTTCTTGTACGACTTGCGGAGGGACCTGACCTCAATGGCTGGGTTCACGGCTCTAGGCCCCCGCGCCACTTACCTGCCGGGCTTCGCGCACCTGCGGCGCGCCAGCGGGCGTGTAGCTCTCGGCGTACTCGACGAGGTCGACGATGCAGCCCTGGCCTAGCGTGACCTGCTTGCCGCGCACTACCTTGGCGCTCGTGTTCTCGAGCCAGACGACGTCGCCTTCGATCGTGTCGACCGTCAAGCGCTTCTCGGCGAAGACGGTGAGCAAGCTGGTCAGCGTGCTGAGCGAGCCGACAGGCTGGCGCACCACGATGCGCTCGCCACCGATCTCACGCACGGTGCTTGGGGCCTGAACCGTGATGTCGACGTTGCCAGCGTTGAGCAGGCCGGCGACCGTCAAGCCGCCCTCTCCGGTGAAGGTCTCAGCCTGGCAGTCTCCACCCATGCGGATGAAGCCGTGGAGCTGCACGTCGTGAGCGGCTAGGCTGCCGCCGATCGAGAGGTTGCCTTTGACGATGAGGCGGCCCACGCCGGCTCCGTCTCGGATGTTCGCGTCGCCATTGATGGTCATCTCGTTGGCCTGCACCTCGCCGTTGAAGCCAGCGGTGCCGTTGACGGTCACGGACTGCGCTTTGACGCGGCCGTTGCTGGTACCGGCGCCGTTGACACGGTAGGTGATGGCGTCGACGTCGCCGTTGATGGTGCCGCTGCCGTTGAATGTCACGTCGCCGTAGGTGCCGCCGGAGAAGCTTCCGCCGCCTGCGGTCTTAATGTCGTTGCGAATCTCGTCGCTCATGACTTCCCTTGCCCTCCCGTTATCGGATGCGGGCGCGCAGAGCTTCTGCGCTCTCGCTCAGGTTCACGCGCGCAACGATGCGCGCGGCTCTATCGAATCGGACCTCGGCGTCGCTCGTGATCAACATCGCCGTGGACAGCCCCATGCGCCGCACGAACAGCAAGTCGGCGGGCTTTCCCTCGAACGCGGGGTAGTTCTCTTGCAGCGCGTCGAGCACAACGCGGCCCTCGTCGAGCGAGACGTCGCCGGTCTTGAGCAGCGTGTCGAGTGCGGCCAGAGACACGACCTCGCCAAACACGAGCGGCGCCTCGGCGTCAGACACGCCTTGCGCGAACAGCTCGGCGGCCTCGGGCGAAACCAGACCGCGCTCGCGGATCTCGGCGATCGTCATGCTGATCTCGCCGAGGTTGGGCGAGACGGCGTCGGCGATCTCGTCCAGCGATGCGTCCTCGTCCTGCATCGACTTGATCTTCTCGATGCGGGCGAGCACCTTCTCGCGCGGAAAGAACGTCTCCTGGCCGGTGAAGGTCGACTTGCGTTGGAACCAGTCCTCCGGGATCAGGCCCTTGCGTTTCCATCGGTAGAGCTGGCCGTAGCTGATACCAGCTACTTGCAGCAACTCCTTCTTGGAGATGGTTTCGGAATCCACGTCTCAGCCCTCCTGCCTGCTAGAGCACGGGCGGGGCGGGCGGCACCTGCGGTGCCTCGGGCGGCGTCATCGGATCGGACGGCACTGCGGGCGGTTCAGGAACGGCGGGAGCGGCCGTCGGGGTTGTCGGCGGCTCGTACGCTGACGGCTGGGCTGGCGGCGTGGGAGCCTGCGGCGGCTCGGGCGCGACGAAGCCGGACTGCGGCATTGGCGGCGCAGGCGGGGCAGGCGGTGCCGGTGCCGGTGGCGCTGGGACCGGCGGCGCAGGTGCAGGAACCCAGCCGGCGGGATAAGGCTGCTCGGGGACGATGATCATCGCGAGGATGTAGAGCAGGAACCCCCACCAGATGCCGGTGAACAGGGACAGAAACGCATAGATGACGCGCAGCACGGTCGCGTCGACACCCATGTACTCTGCGACACCACCCATCACACCGCCGATCATCCGGTTGGTGCGAGAGCGATACAGCTTCTTTCCGTTCACGTTGAATCCACCTCCACGAGCTCGAAGAATGAGCAGGATACCCAGGCCGACCAGCAGCAGCGGCCAACCCACCCTGCCGAGAAACGCAATCACCCTGGCCACGGGCTCGAACAAGCCGCCGAGAAGCAGCCACAGGCCGAGACCGATCAGCATGATCCCGGCGAGCACGCCCCACCCGGTGTTGTTGTCGCGAGAAGTCATCTGCTGCCTCCTAGTACGTGCGAATCGAGACGCTGCCGACGCCGGACTCAATCGAGACGTTGTAGCCCGCGTCCGAGTTGCCCTTGCCCAGACCCGGGGTCGCGTAGGAGCCGTCGGACTGCTTGACCAGATCAGGCGACACGTCGAACGCCGAGAGCCCACTGCTCGTCTTGACCAGAACCGGCGTGCCCTTGGGGATGCGTAGCGTGACGGACGAGACGCCCGCCTTGACCACGATCGGCGTCATCCCCGTTCCTCCGAACGGGTTGGCGTCCACACCACCCAGTTTCACGTCCGCGCTACTAACGCCCGTCTTCAGAGTGAGCGCCGAGAGGTGGACGTTGCTCAGATCGGCAGTGAGGTCGACGGCGCCGGTGTTCAGCGTCGCATCCCACTTCACGTTGTCGTTGAGAAGCACATCGACCTTCCCGGCCGTAAAGCCGGGACCAACGATCGTCGTGTGGTTGTCGCCTAGTCCGAAGCTCACGTCTGCCGAGTCACCCGAGCGCTTGACCTCGAAGCCCGGCTTGCCGAACGGTGAGCTGCCGGTCGCGCTGATCAGGTCCCGATTGGTCGAGCCGATCGTGATCTCGCCCGCACCGCCGTCGAAGGCGAGCTTGGCGGTCTTAACGCCTCCAGCCGGCTCGCTGACGCTGAAGGACTGTGATGGCTGGTTGATCGTGATCGGCTGAATCGGCGAGAGATATGGGCTTTGCCCCGTAAACGCTACGGCCGTCGCGTAGCCGAGCGCGACCCAGATCACGAGAGGTGAGAGTGCGCGGATCCACGTCTGGTTGAGCGCCCGACCCACGATGGCGAGGCCGAAGGCGATCAGCAGCACAGGCCAGAGCGAGAGCAACACCAGCCATACGCCCCACGACACATATCCGGTCGTGTTGCCCAACAGCACGAGGCCCACGAGGACCGTGCCCACGCCGTCCATCACGCGCGACACGCCCCATCCGTCGCGCGGGTCCGGTGTCACGATCTGGATGCCGCCGAGTAGGATCACGAAGAGCGGCCACATCTGCCACCACGCCAAGCCGGGCACGAACTGCCCGACCAGGAAGACGAGGCCGAGGGCGATCAGGATGATTCCGAGCCCGATACCACCGCGCCGACGGTAGTGACGCGCGTCGGTGGTTGGCACAGGCGGGACCGGCGGCGCCGGCGGCGGTGTCGCGCCTGTCGCAGGATCCCAGGGAGTCTGTTGGGTCATGAGAAGTTCCCCCCTTTGTTTCACTAGGTCGACTCACAGCGTAACAACACATTGTTACGCTGTCAACGACACAGGAACGTGCCTCGTTCCGACCTGTTGTGGGAGTACTCGGCGTCGACGCGCTGTGCGGGCGGCGCTCCCGTGCCAGCAGGCAGCTCGGCGGGGCTAGCGCGCCACCAATGTTGGCGCGACGACGATGCGGAACCATAGTGCCCACGTCATGAGTACCAGGAACGCGGGAATCGCCGCGATCGCCCAGATGCGCTGCCGGCGAACGAACTGCTCGGCGGGCTGCTTGTCGTTGACGCGCCGGAAGGCGAGGCCGTTGGCGCGCTTGCCGAACCACCACTGGAACGTCAACGTGACGGCAAAGACAACGCCCGCACCAACCCAGCCTATCGTGCCGCCCTTGGAAGCCGTGTCCAGGATGGTATCGGCGAACAGCCAGATCGGCAGGAAGATCACGCCGATCCACTGGTCGTGGGCCGGGCCCCAGATGAACGGGAGAAGGAATGCGGCCCAGTTAAAGCCCGGGAGCGTGGGCGCCGCGTCGTCGTCGATGAGCACGATCTCACCGGTCACGCCGTCGGCCGGATGACCTTTGGGGCAGCTACCGTCGGGTGCACGTTCGATGATGTGGTCGCAGTACACGCAGTAGCCTGCGACGCGGACGTCGAGCCGCGCGTCGTCGAGCGGAGCGAAGTCTTTGGGGCTCGCCGCGGCGGATCCCGACGCGATGTTCTCGGCGTCAGCCAAAGAAGCCTCCCACGATCGCTGCGATGATGATGGCAGGCAGCATGTTGCCCACGGGCAGACGTTTGATACCGGAGAGGTCCAGGCCGATGCAGAGAATCAGCGCACCACCGACGCAGGTGATGGACTGGAGCACAGCCACTGTCATGAACGGCTGAATCGCATGCGCGGACAGCGCAATGCCGCCTTGGATAATGATGACCGGGATTACCGAGAGCCCAACACCAACTCCCAGCGTGGTGGCCAAGAACAGCGCGGCGATGCCGTCGAGCGTCGACTTGAGGTAGAGCAACTGGTGGTTGCCCAGTCCGTCGCCGATCGACCCAAGCACGGTCATCGCACCCACACAGAACAGCAGCGAGGCGGTTACGAAGCCCTCGACGAGCGTGTGGCCCTTCTCCCCCGGCTCATCGCCAGCCTCCTTGGCCGAGGGCGAGAACCACGGAATCCGATAGCTCACGTCCTGCAGCCACTCTCCGAAGCGCCCCAGCCAGTACTCGATGCCGATGGCCTCACCCACGAGCGAGCCGACGGCGAGCGATCCGACGAGTACGATCGGAGCGTACTGGCCTAGGCGCGTCTCGCCCATCTTGGCCAGACCGCTGATCGCCATCGAGGCGCCGATGATGAATGTCGACAGCCCGATCGCCTTAAAGACGATGGAGCGGAACCTCTCGTGAATGGCCTTGCCGAACATAAGGCCGAGGGTCGTTCCGGCCAGAATCGTGATCACGTTCAGGATGACACCGTCCACTAACGCCTCGACTCCTCGATAGCTACTTATCGTCCTCGGTCAGCCACAGGTCTTTCAGCTCCCGCGTGATCGCATTGGCTCCACGCGGAAGCCCCGCGTCGCGCGCGATCGAACCCCGGGACTTGGATCGCGGCTTGCCGCGCGCCGCTTCGAACAGGGTGCTTGCCTCCCGCAACTCCACCTTCACGGTCGCGCGCTCGCTTGCTCGACGCCCCAGGTCGCGATCCGAACTCACCACCACCACGTCGCCCTTCTCGCGCGACGCGATTCGCACGATCTCGTCGTCGGCAGAGTGCTGGTGTGCGTAGACGATCTCGACAGGCACTCCTCCCCCGGTCGAGAGCCCAGGGCCACCCTCTCCGTCAAAGACTACAACGACCCGCCCGCCTCCGAGGAGGTCGCGCCCGCGCACCCGAAGCCGAGCGACCAGCGCGTCGCGCTGATCCTCGAGGGACAGTGACGAGGTCGCCGAGTCACGGCGGGTGACGTTGTAGCCGTCCACGATAAAGAGCATGCACACATCCTACGCCAGCGCTCCGACACGAGTAAGAGCTCGGCGCTTGACCGTCTGGGCGTCGCCGCATTACTATACTGACTAGTCAGTTTAACCCAAGGAGACAAGGCCGCGCCGCCGGCCGGGAAGCGACACAGAGATGAGCGACAGGGAGATCGCCGTTCGCGCCGAGCGCGTTCGACTCTCGGGGGGCGATCGAAGGGTCTACCCCGCCACGACATTCGAGATTCCGGCTGGCTCGGTTGCGGCCTTCTTGGGCGCATCGGGCACCGGCAAGACCTCGTTGCTGTTGACGATTGCCGGACGCATGCGCGGCTGGCATGGCTGCGTCGAGGTTGACGGCGTCGACGCCGCCCGTCACAGCGCTCGCGTTCGCGGTCTGGTGGGGATGGGCGTGATGGCCGGCGTCAACGACCTCGCCGAGGCACTCACCCCCGCTCAGCACGTCACCGAGGCGCACGTCTTCGTCCCGCGCCTGAAGCGCTCCGTCTATCGCGACGTTCTCGCCGAGGTCGGGCTGGACGCCGCCGCCCACATGCAGGTCAAGCGCCTCGACGCCGAGCAGCGCATCCGGCTCGGGATTGCGCTTGCCATCGTACGCGACGTGCGGGTAATCGTGGTCGATGACCTCGATCGGGACCTCAACCAAGAGGAGCGCACGCGCGTGCTCGCTCTCCTCCACAAACTCGCCGAGGACGGCCTGACCGTCCTGTTCGCCTGCGTCGACGAGGCCACCGCCTCCCACGCCGACATCGTGATCCCAGTCGAGGATGTCGAGCCGGTCTCCCCCATCTCGTCACGGGGGGTGCGCACTCATGCGGTCGCTTAGACTCGCGGGGCTCACGCTCAAGAGCATGCTCACCGACACGCCGATCCTGCGAGCCGCAGTGGTGGCGATCATCCTCGTGCCCCTGCTCTACGGTGCTCTGTACCTCTGGGCGTTCTGGGACCCCTACGGCAAGCTCGACGAGATGCCGGTGGCGGTGGTCAACCTGGACCACTCCGTTGTGGTCAAAGGCATCAAGATCGACGGCGGGCACGATCTGGTCAAGGCACTCACCGACGGCAAGGATGTTGGATGGAAGGTCGTCTCCGCCGAGGAAGCCGCCGAGGGCCTCAAAGAGCGTCGCTACTACCTTTCGCTGACCATTCCCGCCGACTACTCGGCGAAACTGGGCACGGCGCAGAGCGACAATCCGGTTCGAGCCGAGCTCAAAGTCGTGGCGCAGGAGTCGTCGAACATGCTCGCGTCGCAGATCATGCAGCGCGTGTTCTCCGAGGTACGCGCGGGCGCCGCCGAAAGCGCCTCGCGCGGCTACATCGACAACATGTACCTCGGATTCTCCGATGCACACGACGGCATGACCGACGCGGCCCTGGGCGCCAAGGACCTGCGCGACGGCCTGCAGACCGCGCGCGACGGCGCGAAGAAACTCGCGGCCGGCGCCGACACCGCCGACGATGGCGCGCACAGCCTGGCAGCGGGGCTTGGCACTCTCGTCTCGGGCGCGGGCGATGCCGACACCGGCGCACGCAAGCTCGCAGTTGGGACGCGCACGTTGTCGATCGGCCTTCTCGACGCCCGCGTGGGCGCGGCCTCACTGGACGCAGGCGCGTCGCAGCTCGCGACCGGGGTTGCCTCGGCCAACGCTGGCGCGAAGAGCGTCGCTGGCGGCTCGGCGTCGCTTGCCAGCGGGCTGACCACCGCGAAGAGCGGTGCCACCCAGGTGGCCGGCGGCTTGGGGCAGCTCTCGACGGGCGCCACGCAGCTTGACGCCGCACTCGGGCAGCTCTCAGGTGGCGCCGATGCGCTCTCGGGCTCGGCGGACGACCTGAGCGACGGCGCGGCCCGTCTCAAGAGCGGCGTGCACGATGCGCTGTCCCAAGTCAGTGATGCGAAGGACGGCGCCAAGCAAGTGCGCGACGGCGCAAGCGGCGTCTCGGCTGCACTGCACGCCTATCTCGACGCTCACCCTGAAGCGGCGAACGACCCGACGTTCCAGCAGGCGCTGGGGGGCGCCGATGCGGTCAAGGACGGCAGCAAGCAGCTCTATGACGGCTTGGATGCGGCGGGAGCCGACGCCCCGGCACTCGCAGGCGGAGCCGACCAGGTCGCCGA
>JARLGT010000127.1 GCA_031292615.1 Coriobacteriia bacterium
CTGGCCGCCGGAGAGCGCGGCCGGCAACTTGTTGGCCTGATCGGCCATCTCGACTTGGTCGAGCAGGTGCAGTGCGCGCTTGGGTCGCTCGGCGGGCGAGAACATGTTGCAGAAGTCCATCGGCAGCATGACGTTCTCGATGACCGTCAGTGTGGGCAGCAGCTGGAAGAACTGGAACACGACGCCGATGGTCTTGCCGCGCCACACGGCAAGCTGGTTCTCGTTGAGCTTGTGCACTGGTGTGCCGTCGATGACCACCGTGCCGGAACTGGGACGGTCGATACCGGTGATCATGTTGATGAGCGTGGTCTTGCCGCTGCCCGACTTGCCGATTAGGCCGATGAACTCGCCCGCACCAACGTCGAGGTTGATTCCGCGCAGGGCAGTGAATGGCACCTCGCCGGTGTCGTAAGTTTTGACGACCTCGGTCAAGCGAATGAGTGGCTCGAGCATGCAACACTCCTGTGAAAGTGGACTGCGCAGTTCATGTTAGGGAATCTACCACGCGAAACCCATGCCTCGAAGCGACGTTCCTCAAGGAGCACACATGTGCCAACCCAACCCACTGCCCAACTACTCGCCGAGAACCCTGGTCGCCGTCATGGCCGCCGACGGCGATTCCGGTGCGAGCGGCCTGGGGTCCGGGGGCGCCGCACCCAATCCTCCCGCCGGCCCAAGTCCCGATGCGGCATGGCGAAACCTGAAACAGCCCATGCCCCTCGGCCGTAAGATCCGCCTCACGGTGCGCAACACGTCGATCAAGATCAAGACGCATCAGTCGTGTTGCGGCCACCCCGGCGAACCCGGCTGTTGAATGTAGTGGGAGCCGCCCCGTGAGGGTAGCTGCACTCAGGACGTGGCCGCCTTTCGGCCTCAGCGCGATGGCCAAGCTACGCGCCCTAGTGAGTCCGCTTGTCTTGATTGTCCTTGAAGAAGCGCTTGGCCGCCTTGCCCGAGACCTTGCTCGCCTGCTCCTTGGCCGCCCATGCCCGCTCATCTTGCTTGCGACCGAGTTCGACCATCTCGCCCTGCAACAGCCGATAGCTCTGGAGTCGGCGCGCGGGCAGCAAGCCGGCCTCGACCGCCGCGATGACGGCGCAGCCAGGCTCGCTGTTGTGGGTGCAGTCGCGAAAGCGGCACTTCTGCGACAGTGCATCGATATCGGGAAACGCGCTGGCGATGCCGTCACCGGCGTCCCAAAGCGCCAGCCCACGCATTCCCGGTGTGTCGATGATGATGCCGCCACCCGGTAGCTGCACCAGCTCGCGCGCGACGGTGATGTGGCGGCCCTTGTCGTCGCGCTCGCGCACGTGCCCGGTACGCTGCACCTCTTCGCCCACAAGTCCGTTGATGAGCGTCGACTTGCCCACACCCGATCCGCCGAGAAGCGCCGCGGTCGTCCCAACGGGAACCTGGGCTCGAACCTCCTCGAGGCCCTCGCCCGAGATGGCACTCTCGATGATGATAGGGACGTCGCCCGTCGACTCGGCGGCAAGTTTGCGCTGGTAGTCGGTGTCCTCGGCGACATCAGCCTTGCTCAAGATGACCACCGGTCGCGCCCCGCTCTCCCACGCAAGCACCAGCTCCCGCTCGAGGCGGCGAACGTTTAAGCCGCGACCGGACAGCGACTGCACGACAAAGACCACGTCGATGTTGGCAATGAGCACCTGCTCGCCTGTCGCCTCGCCGGGATCCTTGCGGGTGAAGGCTGTCTTGCGCGGGAGGATGGCTTCGATGATGGCGAGGTCGTGGCCCTCGGGCCGCGAGAGTGCCACCCAGTCGCCGACGACGGCTCGGCTACCCGTGCCGCGCGTCTTGACGAGGTGCACGGCCGGCTCGGCGCGAACGAGGCCGCCAGCCGTGGCAACCATGGGGAACTCCCGGTCGACCCGCACCACGCGCGCCGGCTCGAAGCCCACCCCGCCCAGCTCGCCGAACGCAGCCCGCCAAGCCTCGGACCAGCCGAGGTCAGCGAGCGTTGGGTCGAAGCTGTAGGGGGCGTCTGACACGCAGACAGCATAGCGCGAGCCGAGCGGCCACGCCCGTCGGCCACTAGGACTTCGCGCGCACCACGGCAACGGCGGTGTCCGCGAGCAGGTTCGGCCACCAGTTGACCTCGTGGATCTCCTGGCGCCACTCCCCTGCACTGAGCGGAATCTCGCGCTCGATCTCCCCGCCGTTCGCCGAGACAAACTCGCGGAAGTCCTTCAGCGTGGTGTGGTGGATGTTGGGCGTGTCGTACCACGAGAACGGGATCGACTCGCTGACCGGCATGCGACCCTTGAACGCGAGGTAGCCTCGCACGCGCCAATGCCCGAAGTTCGGAAACGTGACGATTCCGCGCGCGCCCACTCGCAGCATCTCCCGCAACACGAGCGCGGGGTTGCGCATGACCTGGATGGTCTGCGAGAGCACCACTACATCAAACGCCGCATCGGGATAGCCGATCAGGCCGTCGTCGAGGTCGGCCTGCACCACCGAGAGCCCACGGCCGAGTGCGGCCGCAATCTCCTCGGGCGCAAGCTCGATGCCGCGCACCTCGCAGCCGCGCTCGTCGCGCAGGTGCGCGATGAGCGAGCCGTCGCCGCAGCCGAGGTCGAGCACGCGCGAGCCGGGAGGCACGAGTGAGATGACGAGCTGCAGGTCGGCGCGCAGTAGGTCTGCAGCGCTCATCGCGTCTCACACTCCTCGGAGTCGCCGGCGGCGAGGCGTGCGTCGCACAGCGCGCGGTCGAGGAACGGCTCGATGTAGCGGCGCTGCTCTTCGGGCTCGAGCAGGAACGCGTCGTGGCCGTACGGGCTCGGGATCTCGGCGAACGAGACCTCCTTGCCGGTGGCGCGAAGGGCGTCGAGCAGGCCCTTGGTCTGGTATGTGGGGAAGAGCCAGTCGCTGGAGAAGGTGAGCAGTAGCCAGCGCACGTCGCAGTCGGCGAGTGCCTCGGCGACAGAGTTGAAGCCCGAGGCAAGATCGAAGTAGTCCATCGCCTTGGTCATGTAGAGGTACGTGTTGGCGTCGAAGCGGTCGACGAACTTGCGGCCTTGGTACGCAAGATAGCTCTCGACCTCGAACTCGGTGACGAAGTCGAACGCGTGGTAGGCGCGGTCCTGCAGTCGACGGCCGAACTTTGCGCGCATCGATTCGTCGGACAGGTAGGTGATGTGGCCCACCATGCGCGCGATCGCCAAGCCCTGCTCGGGCTGGTCCTTGCCGTGGTAGTCGCCGCCCCTGAAGTTGGGGTCGGCCAAGATCGCCTGACGGCCCACCTCGTTGAAGCCGATCGCATGTGCGCCCAGACGCGGCGTCGTCGCCACGCCGATGCAGGTGCGCACACGTTGCGGGTAGAGCTTGGCCCACGCGAGCGCCTGCATGCCGCCCACAGACCCGCCCACAACCGCCACGAGCTGTTGCACGCCCAAGTGATCGAGGACGGCGACCTGGGCGTTAACCATGTCTTCGATGGTGACGAGCGGAAACGTGAGACCGTACGGCAGCCCGGTCGCGGGGTCGATCGACTCCGGACCGGTCGTGCCCGAGCAACCACCGAGCACGTTGCTGCAGATCACGAAGTACTTGCGGGTGTCGAACGCCATGCCCGGCCCGACCATCACGTCCCACCAGCCGGCCTTCTCGACGCCGTTGCGATCGGGGCCGGTAGCGACGTGCGAGTCGCCAGTCAGGGCGTGACAGATCAAGACTGCGTTCGTGCCTTGCTCATCGAGCTCGCCCCACGTCTCGTAGACGATGTCGACGTGCGTCAGTCGCTTGCCCGAGACCAGGTCGAGCCCTCGGTCCAGCGTGCAGTACTGCGGCCCAGACGCGGGAGGCTGGGCCGCAGTACCGTCGACAGACTCGCTGTTGTCGTTGAGTTGGGTCACACCTGCTCCAGGGCCTGCTCCAGGTCGGCGACGATGTCGGCGATGTCCTCGATACCGACCGAGAGGCGCACAAAGTCCGGACCGATGCCGGCACGCACGAGCTCCTCATCGGAAAGCTGCGAGTGAGTTGTGGTGGCAGGATGGATGATAAGCGATTTCGCATCACCGACGTTGGCAAGGTGCGAGAACAGCTTGACCTCCTCGATGAGCTTCTGGCCGGCGTCGGCTCCGCCCTTGACGCCGAAGACCACAACCCCGCCATAACCGCCCGACAGAAACTCGTCGGCGTTGGCCTTGGTGGGGTGGTTCTCGAGGCCCGGATACGTTACCCAGGCCACCTTGGGATGCGACTGCAGGTACTTCGCCACGGCCAAGGCGTTGTGCGAGTGGCGCTCCACCCGAAGGCCCAGCGTCTCGACGCCTAAGAGGATCTGCTGCGCGTTGAAGGGCGACAGAGTAGCGCCGATGTCGCGGAGCAAGTTGACGCGCAAGCGGATCGCGAATGCCACGTTTCCCAAACCGGGGAAGTCGCCGAAGACGTCCCAGAACTTCAAGCCGTGGTAGCTCGCATCCGGCTCGGTGAACTGCGGGAATCGGCCGTTGCCCCAGTCGAAGTTGCCACCGTCGACCACGATGCCGCCGAGGGACGTGCCGTGGCCCCCGATCCACTTCGTCAGCGATTCGATGACGACCGCGGCGCCGTGCTCAATCGGGCGCGTGAGGTACGGCGTCGCGAACGTGTTGTCGACGACGAGCGGCACGCCCAACTCGCGTCCGGCGTTGGCCAGTGCCCGGATGTTGGGAACGTCGAGGCGCGGGTTGCCCACGGTCTCCACATACCAGGCCTTGGTGTTGGCGTCGGTCGCGTCGATGAAGCCCTGCACGTCGGTGGGCTCGGCGAACGAAACGTCGATGCCAAGGCGCTTGAATGTGTGCAGGAATATGTTCCAGGTGCCGCCGTAGAGCGACGTTGAGGAGACGATGTTGTCGCCCGAACCGGCAAGATTGAGCAGCGCCAGGTTCTCGGCGGCGTGACCCGAGGCCGTTGCCACAGCTGCTGAACCGCCGTGCAACGCAGCGATGCGCTGCTCAAGTACGTCGGTCGTCGGGTTCATCAGCCGCGTGTAGATGTTGCCGAAGGCGCGCAACGCAAAGAGATCGGCTGCGTGATCCGTGCTCTCGAAGTTGTAGGCCACCGTCTGGTAGATCGGAACGGCGCGCGAACCGGTGGAGGGGTCGGCGCTCTGCCCGGCGTGGATGGAAAGCGTGTCGAAACGCGGGGTGGTCGAGTCGCTCATGATAGTCAGCTCTCTCTCAAAGTCCGTATCTGAATGGAACGATACCCGACCGCGGAGGAATCAGCGGTCGGCCAGTGGCCGCCCGAGTTCGGCGCGTGCGCCGACAAACCCGGGCTGGGTCATCATCATGTCCATCATCATCACGAACTCAGAGGGGCGACACATGATTGCTCTCGATCCACCTCCTTCGCCTTTTCGAGCCCGTCTCCGGGCTGGTAAGAGTGGGAGGCCGCCGAGGCGACTACCCGTTCTTGGTTGGCCCAGTTTCGCGTCAATCTGCACGCCGGTCAAGGAACCATTCCGCACCCAACCAGGGTCGTTGGTGAGTTGCAGCGCTATCCTCGGACGTCGAAGGCAGGCTGGCGGGCACGGGTATAGTTGTGGACGTCGCGCAGGGCAATCGCCCCGAAGCGGCGAAACAGGCGGCAAACGAGAGGACTCGCAGCCATGAAGCAACTCCTTGGGCCGGTCGATCGACTCTATCCGATGCCATGCGTACTGGTTGTCGGCGGCACGATGCAGCAGGCCGACACGCTCGCGGTCGCTTGGATCAACATCGTCTCGTCCACGCCCGCCACCATCGCGATGGGCCTACGCCGTACTCGGCGAACGCTGGAGCTCATCCGCGAGAGCGGCGAGTTCACGGTCAACGTTCCCGACACTTCGATGGCGGCGGCGGTCGACTACTGCGGCACGACCCCCGGGCGCGAGCGCGACAAGTTCGCCGACGCCGGCCTGACGCTGATCGACTCGGCGGTCGTCAAGACGCCGATCATCGCCGAGTGCGCGTTTAACGTGGAGTGCCGAGTGACGCAGGAGGTCGCGGTCGGCGAGTACGTCGTGGTGCTCGGCGAGGTAGTCGAGGCGCACGCCGAGGAGCATGTCCTGCGCGCGGGCACCAACCTCGTCGAGATGGACGCTCTCGACCCGCTTATCTACTGCGCTGGCGTTCGCGAGTACCGCGCGCTCGGCGCGAAGGTTGCCGACGCGTACCAAGTCGGTCGTCAGGTCAAGGACGGACTCGCCGATGAGTGACACCACGCCCACCAGCCACGCCTCGGCGCTCATACGGCGAGCGACCCGCGACGAGTCCTCGGCCGTCGCAGGTGTCATCCGTGACGGCTTCAAGACCGTCGCCGACGCCATCGGCCAAGACATCCCGCCGCTGCACGAGACCGCGGCCGACGTCGAGGAGACATTCGACGCCGGTGATGCCGTGTTGGTCGCCGAAAGCGACGGCCGCCTCGTCGGCACCGTGCGCGCCGAGAGCCTCGAAGGCGGTGGTGTGATGGTGCGACGGCTCGCGGTTCTGCCAGAGGTTCGCGGCCGCGGAGTCGCTCGCTCGCTGATGCGCGCGCTTGAGGACGCCTACCCCGACGCGCCGCGCTTCGAGCTGTTCACCGGCGCGATGGCCACCGGACCGATCGCTCTGTACGAGTCGCTCGGCTACAAGCTCATCGAGCCACGCGAGGAGATGGGCTTCCCGCTCGTCTGGTTCGAGAAGTGCCGCTAGGCCCGCTCGATCAGCGCGAGGTTGGCGTCCACGATCGGCATTGCGTCGACCGCTGAGTGCAGCTCGGCCGGTCGGATCTCGCGCACAACCCACTCGGGCCCGGCGAACACTGCGCGGATCTCGGCTTCGCTGACACGCCGAGGCCCCCATGTACCGGGAACGCGGTCGGAGAAGCACAGCATCGTGTACACGCCGCCGGGTGCGAGCTTCTCGGCGAGCTTGGCGGCGAAATCCGCGCGCTGCTCGTCGGAAAGCGCGTGAAAGAAGCCGACGTCGGTCACCGAGTGAAACTTGCCGATGAGCTCGGGCAGCGCATCGAGTACGTCGGCTGTGCGGAAGCAGACGTCGAGCCCTCGGCGGGCGGCGCGAGCCTTCGCGGTGTCGACCGCGGCCGACACCGCATCGATACCGGTCACGTCGTGGTCGCGCGAGGCTAAGAACAGCGCCGTCTCGCCGGTTCCGCAGCCCACATCGAGCACGCGCGGGCCGAAAACACCGGCGTCCTCAAGGGCCACGATCTCAGGCTGTGGTTTGTCGATGTCCCACGGCGCCTCGCCCCCGGCGTACTGCCGATGGAAGACCGCGTGCGGTTGATCACCGGTGGCAGCGTCAGCGCCCGCGCCCGAGCCTGGACCGCCCGGCACGTCGGCGGGGTGACCGCCACCAGCGCCGTCCGGTCGCTTCATGCCCGGCGTCCGGGGAATCCAGCTCGGGTGTCCCATCTCTTGAACCTCCAACTTTGTCGCCCACCGCCCGCTCTTGTGTCGGCTTCTGGGACTACATTCGCATGTCTGGCGGAAACACGCCGCTCAACTGCTCGACCAGCCAGTCGACCAGCGGCTTGACCTGCGCGAACTGCGCTAGACACCAGTCGACGAACTCCGGCGAGGTGAACTCGTCGGGTGGGGGTGCGAACGTCTTGAGCGCGTGCAGGTAGTCGGTGTGCTTGAGTAGCTCCGCACGCGGATGCTGCGCCGAGAACCCCTTGGGCACCGTCTTGCGCGTCGCCTCGCTGATCTCGTAGCCCTGCGCGCGCAGGTCCTCGAGCACATGCTCGAGCCACTGCCCATGCAGCCCATCGTCCACTGCGGCTCGGAATCGGGTGATCTGCTCGGGCGTGAGCCGATGTGCCCCGGCACCGATCGCCACGCTGCCCGGCTCCATGCGCAAGAAATAGCCGGGTGCGGTCTTGCGGTCGTCGCCGATCCAGAACCACATGTCGGCGTACGTCTTGAACGGAGACTTGTCGCGCGAGAAGCGCGTATCGCGGTTGATGCGGAAGATGGAGCGGTCGACGGCGGGTACCGCCTGCACGCGCTGATCGACGGCAGCGAACGCTGCGCCCACGGCATCGACGAAGTCGCGCTCGCGGTTGAGCAGCTCGCGGTCGTAGCGCTGCCGGTTCTCGGCGAACCAGGCGCGGTCGTTGTGCTTCGACAAGTCGGACAGAAAGCCGAGCGAGTCCGGGGTGAATCCTGAGAACGACATTCGCGCTCCTGTCAGGGCCACGTGCGATTGTGGGTACCTTCCCGTATCTTCCCTGCAGGGGTCTAGCAAGTTCTCAGTTCGAGGAAAGGTGCTCGTGAAAGACCGCCGCCTGCTCATTATCTTCGGAATCGTACTTGTCGACATGCTCAGCTTCTCGCTCGTGCTGCCGCTGCTGCCCTACTTCGCCAAGAACTTCGGGGCCAACGCGCTCGTCACGGGACTGATCGCCTCGGCGTATCCGCTCGCGCAGGTCATCGCCGCACCTATCTTGGGACGGCTCTCCGACGCCTATGGGCGCCGCCCCATCCTGCTCGTGTCGATCGCGGGGACGGCCTGCGCCCTGATCGTCCTTGGGTTGGCCAACTCGCTGTGGATGTTGTTTGCCAGTCGCATCATCGACGGCCTGACCGGTGGCAACATCTCCGTTGCGCAGGCGTACATGACCGACATCACGTCGGCCGAGGACCGCGGCAAGGCGTTCGGGCTCGTGGGCGCCGCATTCGGCCTGGGCTTCATCCTCGGCCCCGCCGCCGGCGGCCTGCTCTCTACGATCAGCTACTCGGTGCCGGCGTTCGTCGCCGCTGGGCTGGCCGGCATCAACCTGCTGCTCGTGACCTTCGTGCTTCCCGAGTCGCTGTCCGCCGAGCAACGCGCCGAAGTGCGCGAGGAACCGGCCAAGGGTTTCGCGATTCACGAACTCGCAACCACACTTGGGCTGCCTCGCGTTGGCCCGCTCATGAGCGTGCGCATCGTCATCGGCTTCACGTTCGCGGTCTTTGAGGGTGGATTCAGCCTGTGGGCCGCGCAGGCGCTGGGGTTGAGCGCATGGCAAAACGGCCTCGTGCTGGCGTACGTGGGCGTGCTCTCGGTGGGCATACAGCTCGGAGCGATCGGGCTGCTCACGAAGCGCTTCTCCGACCCGCAGCTCATCGTGGGCGGCGCGGCGCTCGCTGCGGTCTCGCTTGCGGCGTGGGGCTTCTCGCCCAACGTCTGGGTGCTGCTCGCAATCCTACCGCCGCTCTCGCTGGGCATGGCCGTCGCCAACACAATCGTCGGGTCGGCGCTGACTAAGGCGGTCTACGCCGACGAGGTCGGCGGCATCATCGGCCTGTCGACCTCGACCGGCTCGCTCATGCGCATTCCGGCACCGTTTGTCGCAGGCGCGCTGCTTCAGTTCATCCCAGCCGGCTGGGCGCCAGGCGTTCTGTCGGGCGTGCTGACCGCCGCAATCGTGCCGTTCGCGTACCGGCGCCTCATCCGCTGCCCCGACGCTCCGCTCCCGCCTCGCGAGATCCTGCAGGCTGAAGCAGCAGCCGAACCGCTTCCCGTCGAGTAGCCAGCAGGAGCGCCACACACGGCGCCCGCGCGCCCGTGCGCCCAAAGCGGCCCACACCCTGTCGCCAGGATGCGGGCCGCTTGAATCTCGAGCAGGCGCTGCTCGGCCAGCCTGAACGGCAGCTAGTAGCCTTCGCCCTCGGCGTCGACCTTGCCGGCAAACGTCTTGTAGATCAGGTACATGTAGTACAGAACAATCGGCACGCCGATGATGCTGATGATCAACATCACCATGAGCGTGAGTTGCGAAGACGAAGCGTTGAACACCGTGAGCGACGGGGTCGGCAGGCCTACTGCGTTGCCCAGGCTCGGGACCATGTACGGGAAGATGCCCGCAGCCCAGATGCCCGTCAGCGCCACGGCTGACAGCGATACGGCGTACCAGCTCGCGCGGTCGTTGCCGCCGTTGATCGACATGCGCGACCACACGAGTGACGCGACCAGCAACACGATGAACAGCCAGCCGGCCGGGGACGTGATCACGCGGGCAAACGTCGCCGGAGCGAAGATCGCGGTCACGCCGGTGGCGACAACGGCGAGCGCCGTGAAGACCCACGACAGCGTCGACGACAACTTGGCGGCGCGATCGTGCAGGTCGCCTTCGGCCTTCAGCGCGACCCATGACGAGCCCTGAAGCAGGAACATCCCCAGGCCGAGAATGCCCACGCACAGCGGCAGCAGGTTGAACCCGCCGCGCCAGAAGCCCAGCAGCGTGAAGAAGTTGCCCGCAAACTCCCCGCCAACGGTCAGCGGGACCCCTAGCGCGATGTTGCCCACCGCAACGCCGAAGAGAAGCGCCGGCAGCGCGCTACCCAGAAAGAACGCCCAGTCCCACACGCCCGCCCAAGCCGGGTCGTGCTTGCGGAAGTCGAGCGATACCGCGCGGAAGATGAGCGAGAAGAGCACGAGCATCAGCGCGAGGTAGAAGCCCGAGAAGACGGTCGCGTAGACCGGCGGGAACGCCGCGAACAGCGCGCCACCACCGGTGAGCAGCCAGACCTCGTTGCCGTCCCAGACCGGTCCGATCGACTTGCGCATCACGGACTTGTCGGCCTCGGACTTGCCGAGGAACGGGTAGAGCGTGCCCACGCCAAGGTCGAATCCGTCGAGCACGGCATAGCCGGCGAGCAGGACGCCTACCAGCACAAACCAGATGACTTGTAGCAGCATCGTTCCTCCTCCCCTAAGCCTTGGAGGCCGCGGTCTGCGGCCCCGCCTTGATCAGCCCGAGCACGACGCGCGCCCAGCCGACGAACAGCACGGCGTAGATCACGAAGAAGATCAGGATCGTCAGTGCGATCTGCCACGCGGGAACGACGACGGAGATGGCGTCCTTGGTGCGCAGCAGGCCCTGGACGATCCACGGCTGGCGCCCAATCTCGGCCGCCGCCCAGCCCATCTGAATCCCGATCTCCGGGATGAGCCAGAACCATAGCAGCACCTTGAGCAGCGTCTTGTTGTTCTCGAGCTTGCCCGAGCGGTTCAGCCACCACAGGTACGAGGTCACCAGGATGAGAATCCCGAAGACGATGATCATCAAGTGGTAGGTCTGGAATGTCGCTTGGACCGGCGGAATATCGGCCGGCGGCGTCTGATTCAGCCCCGGGTACGACTTCGTGAACGTGAAGCTCTCCAAGAAGCTGACGCCTCCTGGCACAGCGAGAACGGTGGTCGTCTTGGCCTGCGTGTTGACGAATCCGATGAAGCCCAAAGGCATCGGACCGGCATCCCAGTGACCCTCCATCGCAGCCATCTTGACCGGCTGCTGCTGTACGACCTCAACCGCTTGGAAGTGCCCGGTGACTAGAATCAGTACCGAGAAGATCGCCGCGACGGCCAGCCCGTAGGACAGGCTCTGGCGTGCAAATGCCTTGTGCGTCCCCTTGAGCAGGTGGTATGCGCCGACCGCAGCAGCCATGCAGCCACCGGTGATGAGCAGCGCCGTCACCGTGTGCGCGTATCGCGGAAGCGTGGATGGATTGAGAGCCGCCGCAAAGAAGTTGGTCAGCACGGCCTTTTGCTGCGGACCTGCGCCCACCACCTTGAAGCCGGCGGGTGTCTGCATCCAAGAGTTGGCGATGATGATCCAGAGCGCCGAGAGCATCGAGCCGCCCCAAACGAGCCACGAAGAGACGTAGTAGAACTTCGCCGAGACGCGCTCGCGCCCGAAGATAAGCACGCCGAGGAACGTCGACTCCATGAAGAACGCGAACAGGCCCTCGGCGGCCAGCGGGGCGCCGAAGATGTCACCGACGAACCTCGAATACGTCGCCCAGTTCGTGCCGAAGGCGAACTCCATGGTGATGCCGGTCGCTACGCCAATGACAAACGTCGCAGCGAAGATCTTGACCCACAGATCGGCCCACGACTTGTCCTCCGGCGACTGGCTCTTGTAGTACCGCCGCTCGAACAGGACCATGATCAGCCCGAGTCCGACCGAGAGCGGTACAAAGAAGAAGTGGTACGCGACTGTAAACGCGAACTGGAACCTAGCTAGGAATACAGCGTCCATCTCCCCTCCTCACCTTCCCCTCTCTTGTCCGATGAGTCCCGCCAGGGACTTCGTGCCCAAGTAACCTGTCATCATCTCGTCGGCCTCGCGCCACACCTGATGGACGCTGCACCCGCCCATTCGGTTGCACCACGTCGGGTCGTTCGTGCACACCGAGCACGAGGAGTTGGTCTGCGTCGCATGGACCACGTCGAGCAACGTGATCTCCTCCGGCGAGCGTGCGAGCACCGCTCCCCCGGTCGCGCCCCTGCGCGACTCCACGAGCCCCGCCGCCGCCAGCTCCCGCTGGATGCCCCGCGCAAACGCGTACGGGACGTCCTGACTGGTGGCGAGGACGCGTACCGACACCGGACCGCCGCCTGACCGAGCAAGCTCCATCAGGATGCGAATGGCGTAGTCGGTGCGACGTGTGATCTCCATAGTGCCTTCCGCCAACGAAATGATACTGTCGCAGTAACATATGCCTACAACATGCGGCGCAGCGCAAGATGGAATCTGAAAGTTTCTTGGTATCAGATAGAGGAGAGCACCTCGGCAAGTCGCCGAGACGCTCTCTTCAGTTCACGTGTTGCCGAGCGAGGCTCGCTCTCTCGCCGGCTCCTACCCCGCTGGCTGCTGTTGCGTGATGCAGTGGACGTTGCCCCCGCCGAGAACGATCTCGCGGCCCGGGAACGGAACTACCTCGCGATCCGGGAAGAGCGCCTTCAGAGTCGCAATCGCCTCGGCATCGTGTGGATCGCCGAACACGGGCAGCACAAGCCCGCCGTTGCAGAGGTAGAAGTTGACGTAGGAAGCCGGGGCCTCGTCACCCGCTTCTCGCGGGATGGTGCCCTCGACGACGTCGACGCCAGCGACCTCCTCGGCCGAGTACGGCATCGGCTCGGGCATCGGCATCGTGTGCACCTCGAGCTTGCGGCCCTTGGCGTCGGTGGTGTCGCGCAGAGTCTCGAGGTTCTCGGCGAGTATCTCGTGACGCCAGTCGCTCTCGTCGTCAGTCCAACCAGCGAGCACGACCCCGGGCCGAACGAAGCAGGCGACATCGTCGACGTGACCGTTGGTCTCGTCCGGATCGATGCCACGCTTGAGCCAGATGATCTTCTCGACGCCGAGATACTCTCGGAGGTACTCCTCGATCTGCTCTCGGCTCAGCTCCGGGTTGCGGCCCTCCGACAGGAGGCACTCCTCGGTGGTGATGAGCGTACCTTCGCCATCGGTGTGGAACGACCCACCTTCGAGAACCAGCGGAGCGCGGTAGCGGTCGACGCCCTCGATCTCGGCGATCTTGCGCGGCACGAGCTCGTCTTTGTCCCACGGGAAGTACAGGCCGTCGACCAGCCCGCCCCACGCGTTGAAGTGCCAGTGCACGAGGCGCACGTTACCGTGGTCGTTGACTACGAACGTGGGGCCAATGTCGCGCATCCACGAGTCGTTGTTGGACATCTCCACGACGCGAACCTTCTCGGGCAGCATCGCTCGAGCGTTCTCGAACTGGTCGGGGTTGACGCCGACCGTTACTGGCTCGAACCGAGCGATCGCCGACGCAACGTCGACCCAGGCGCGCTGCGCCGGCTTAGCGCCGTCGCGCCAGTTGTCAGGCCGCTGCGGCCACAGCATCCACGTGCCCGCGTGCGGTTCCCACTCGGCAGGCATGCGGTAGCCGTCGGCGCGCGGCGTGCTATCGATGGTTGTCATAAAGTCCTCCTTTGAGACTGCTCGAGTACAGCTTAGGCCTTGACCCGGGCGGCCTTGTTCTTCGCTTGGAAGTAGAGCCAGAAGCCGACCGCGATCGACAACGCCGTGCCGATGCCCGTCACGCTCCAATACAGCGTCTTGGGCGTGCCCTCTGGGACTGCGTAGAAGAAGAGGAACAGCGTCAGCACGATGCCGGCTTCGCACAGGATGGTCCACAACCATGCGCCGAACTCGCCCAGCGGCACCCTGTACGGGCGAGGCTGGTCGGGAAACTTCTTGCGCAGCATGATCAGCGCCGGGAACATCAGCACGTACGGCAGCAGGAACACGACGGAGGACAGCGCGAAGATCGTCCAGAAGATCGAGTCGTTGTTCGCAAACAGCGTGAAGTTGATGACCGTCACGACGCTGGCGATGAGACCCATCAGGTAAAACGCGTAGTCCGGCGTGCCAAACGTCTTGCTCTCGTGCCCGAAGACACCGGGAGCGGTCTTGTCCATGCCCGTTGCAGCGATGCTGTGGTTCGAGCCGATAGACCACGTCACCATGTTGCCGAGGAACGTGAAGAGCAGTCCCACGATCACAACTTGGTACAGCCATCCCCAGCCCGGCATCAGACTGTCGAACGCCAGCTTGAGCGCATCGGCGATACCGGTGACGATGCTGACGTCCTTGAGCGGAATCGCAGCCAAGATGCCGAACGTCGAGAACATGTAGATGAACAGGATCGCGCCGCCGGCAAACAGGATCATCTTCGGCACGTCGCGCTTGGGGTCGTGAATCGCGTCTCCGGCCGAGCTCATGAGCTCGAAGCCCATGAAGCTGTAGATGATGACCGGCATGAACGCGAGCGTGCCCAGATCCCAGCTCGGCATGAAGTCCTTGGGTGCGAACGAGTTGGCCGCGCCGTTCTTCATCAGGAAGGCCACGCCCACGCAGCCGAGCAGCAGCAGCACGATGACCTTGAGTGCCGCGCTTAGGTTGGGCACCCACTTCGAAAGCCACATCGGCAGGACGCCGATACCGACCATCACCCAGATCATCACGAGGACGATCCACATCTCCCCAGTAGAGCTCAGGCTGGGGAAGAAGACGCTCTTGAGGGTACCGGTGAACAGCACAAACACGCTCGGTGCCCATAGCGCCACGTTGACCCAGTACAGCCAAGCCGTGACCGTGCCCCACATCGGGCCGAACGCCTCTTTGACCCATACGTAGATGCCGCCCTCATCCGGCCACGCGGCGCCCAACTCGGCGGTCACGAAACCGTACGGGATGAAGAAGGCGATGGCGAGGATGACCCACAGGCTCAGGCCCTGCACGCCGATTGCAGCAGACGCACCTACGGTGTCGGCGACCAGAATCGCTGAGACCGAGAACAGGACCATCGACAGCAGCCCGAACGCCTTCTTGGACTTTCCTCCTAGCTCGGCTGGCGCCGCAGTTGTCATGTCAGCCATGACGTTTCCTTTCGTTCGAGTCCTTCAGGAGTCTGGCCGCTAGGAGACAAGCGCCTTGCCGATGGGCTGCATGCGCGGATCGCTCGGCAACTCGTCGATGCCGATGAGCGCGAGCATGAGCGCCTTTTGGAAGTGCATGCGGTTCTCGGCCTGCGGGAAGATGATCGAAGCGGCCGAATCGGCAACCTCATCGGTGACCTCTTCGCCACGCGTTGCGGGCAGGCAGTGCATGAACTTGGCGCCCGGCTTGGCCTTGCGCATCAGCTCGGCGTTGACCTGGAACGGCGTGAACGCCTTGACGCGCGCCTCGTACTCGGCCTCCTGGCCGGTCCACCACCAGCAGTCGGTGTAGATGAAGTCGGCGCCCTCGATGGCCTCGAGCGGATCGTGGGTCAGCAGGAACGAGCCGCCGCTCTCGGCAGCGAACTTCTTCGCGTCCGCCTGGAGCTCCGGTGCCATCTCGTAGCCCACCGCGTTGCCGATTCGCACGTTCAGGCCGAGCTTGGTGAGCGTGGTCGAGAGCGAGTTGCACGGGTGCGCAGCGTCGCCGAGATAGGCGAAGGTGACGCCTTGCAGCTTGCCTGCGTGCTCGAGGATGGTCAGCGCGTCGCTCATGGACTGAGCGGGGTGACGGTTGCTGTCCATTCCGTTGAAGACCGGCACGGTTGCGTGGCGGGCAAGCTCCTCGATCGTCTCGTTCTTCTTCGAGCGGATCTCTATCGCGTCGTTCATGCGCGAGAGCACCGCGGCCGTGTCGCCAACACTCTCGCGACCCGGCAGGTGGATCTCACCCGGGCGCAGGTACAGCGCGTTGCCGCCCAGCTCGGCGAATCCGTTCTCGAAGCTGACGCGCGTACGCGTGGACGACGCCTCGAAGATCATCGCGAGGTGGCGGCCCGGCAAGAACGGCGTCAGGCGCATCTCGCCACGGAGCTTCTTGAGATGCACAGCAAGCACGAGCAGATCCTCGAGCTCCTTGCGAGTGAAGTCGAGATCCGTGAGGAAGTTGCGACCCCTCAGGTACTTCAGTCCAGGCAGAGTTCCGATATCCATGCTGTTCCTCCCAGTTCCGGCCGCAAACCGCGGCTGACCGTCTATGTCATGCCGAGCTGGGCGCTCGGCATCGCTACCGTCTTGCGGCTACTCCGCCGACTCGCCCGCGCCGAGAAACACGCTCGTCCCGGCAGTACCGGCGACGATCGCTTCGATATCCTCGAGGCTGCCGATGGCCGCTCGCTTGCCCGTCTTCCTGGCGAAGCGCGCGGCTGCTTGTACCTTCGGCCCCATCGAACCCTCGGCGAACTCGAAGGCTTCGATCTGGTCGGGGGTCACTTCCGCCAGCAGGTGTTGGCTCGGCGATCCCCACTCGGCGTACACGCCCGGGGCGTCGGTGGCCATCACGAAGAGGTCCGCGCCCAACTCCTGCGCGAGCAACTCGGAGGCGAGATCCTTGTCGATAACGGCCTCGGAGCCCACGAGGGTCCGAGTCCCGTCAGGCAGATACGCCGTGGGGATGCCGCCCCCGCCCGCGCAGATGACCACGGTCCCCCTCTCGATGAGCCACTTGATGGGATCCAGCTCGAAGATCTGCTTGGGCTGCGGGGACGCGACGACGCGGCGGGGCTTGTCGCCATCCATCTTGAACGTCCAGCCCTTCTCGGCTGCGAGGCGGTCTGCCTCCTCGCGACTGTACTGAGGGCCAACGAACTTGGTGGGATTCTCGAAGGCCGGATCGTTCGGGTCGACCTCGACCATCGTAAGAATGGTCGCCAGCGGCTTCTCGAACGGCAGCAGGTTGCCGAGCTCTTGCTCGATCATGTAGCCGATCATGCCCTCGGTCTGAGCGCCGAGCACGTCGAGCGGATATGCCTCGACGTCCTTGTACGCGGCCGCTTGGAGCGCAAGAAGGCCGACCTGAGGCCCGTTGCCGTGTGCGAGTACGAGATTGTGATGCTCGACCAATGGCGCCAGCGCCTTGGCCGCGACGCGCACGTTCTTGCGCTGCATCTCGGCTGTCATGGGCTCGGAACGCTTCAGCAGCGCATTCCCCCCAAGGGCCACCACGACCGTCATCTTGCTCATTCGCCAACACCCCGACTCGTCGTCTCCGGGTTACCGATCTGGCACCCGGCATCTAATTTATTTGTCCGGACGGACAAATCGAGACTAGGCGCTATACTGGGACCTGTCAACAACCCCGACTAGGGAGCTTTCCGATGGCGGAAGAAGAGCAGAAGCGCGGGCCGGGCCGGCCGCGGACGCGCGCTAAGGCGCTGCAGCTGCGCGCCCTAGATCCGCTTGCCTCGCTCCCCCCCACCGCCGTCAACATCCTCGAGGCGGCTCGGCGGATTCTCGTGCGCGATGGATTCTCGGCGCTCTCGCTCTCCGCAGTCGCCGATGAGGCCGGAGAGTCCAAGGCCAGCATCGGCTACCACTTCGGCAACAAGGACGGCATGATCGTCGCGCTGGTCGACTCGCTGGTGCACGAGGCGAATCGCGGGCTCGTGACCGAGACCCATCTCTACCCGATGGGCGAGCAGCGGCTGCGCGTTCTCATGGAGGGCGAGATGCGGATCATCGAGGACAGCGTGAGTTTCGTGGCGCTGCTCGAGATCCTCCCGTACGCGATGCGCCAAGAGTCGCTCCGGACTAGGATCGCGGAACTCTACGCCGGCTACCGCGACACGGTCTTGCGCGCGCTCGACGCACAAGACGACCCGAACCGAGCTCCGCTCGCCTCGTTCGCCTCGCTGACAATCGCGGTGGTGGACGGGCTTTCCATCCAGCACGGGCTCGACCCCGCGCGCGTAGACGTTGAAGCCGCAACACTGCTGTGGCTCAAGATGGCTCGCTGCCTGTTGAGCGACATCGGCCTCGTGGATATGGGCTAGGCGCCTAGCGGGCGCCTGCGGTCGACTCGGCGCTCGAAGGCACGTGGCACCAGTCGCAGGACTCAGCGCCGAACGCTTGATGGCTTCTGGGAAGTGTTGGCTGGCTGCCGATTCGATGGCAGTAGAGGCAGTGCGCAAACGCGCCGGCGACGGGGTGCGTAAGCTTCGGCAGCACTTCGGCGGCCACGCCCACAGCAGTCGGCTCGGTGGACGCCTTCGCTCCGTCGGCGTCGTGGCAGAACAGGCATCGCTTCTCTCGAAACCCCAGGTGGTCGCTCGGCATGCTGTAGTCAGAGTCCGGGTCGCCGTGGCACGTCGCACAACGGTCGTTGCCCATCGACACCGAGTGCGGCACCAAGGTGATCGGGCGCGGCGAGTGGCACGACGGGCACGAGCTGTTGGTGAAGTAGCGATGCGTCAGCGGCACACCTGCGCCGAAGTGGCAGTGCGTGCAGGCGTCGTTGCGTGCTGAGATGGGATGCGGAATCGTCACAGGTAGCGTCTGGGCGGCCGAGGCGGGCACGCGCGCTTGGACCGACCACGCGAACGCGAGCGCGGTCGCCACGAGCAGGGCGACGATCAGCCCCACAACAGCCGAGACGATCCTGTGGTTCATGGCCTCCTCCTCACACCATGTCGAAGCGCTCGGTGTGGACTCGGTCGGCCGGGATCCCGATGGACGGCAATGCGGTCTCCATCGCGTCCATCAGCGGGTTGGGACCACAGACGAAGTACTGGAAGTGCCGACGAAGCGGATCTGGCAGGTGCCGCTTGAGCAGCTCGGCGGTGATGAAACCGCGCTCGCCCGCCCACGCGTCGCTCGGTCGCGCGAGCACGCGCACGATCTGCAGGTTGCCCATGCGGTCGTCGAGCGCCTGCAGCTCGGCGTCGAAGATCAAGTCGTTCTCGGTGTTGGCGCCGTAGAACAGCACGACCGGCCGCACGTCGCCGCGGCGCTCCATGGCCAACAGCATCGAGTACACCGGCGTGATGCCCACTCCCCCGCCGATCAGCCCGTAGCCGGCGCCCTCCTCCCGGTCCATCGTGAAGACGCCGTGCGGACCGTCAACCCATGCGCGGTCGCCTGGCTCGAGGGCCGGTACCACCGTGCCGGACCAGTCGCCAAGGTTCTTGATCGTGAACGTGATCTCGCCGACGGGAGACGGTATGTCGCCATTGGAGGAGAAGCAGATCGGGTGCTGGGTCAGCGCGAAGGGCGAGCGGCCAAAGCCGACCCACCCGAACTGCCCAGGCTCGAACGTGAACCCGTCATGCCCCACGGGGCGCAGCACGATGGTGCGCGCGTCGCCGATCTCCTCGCGGTTCTCCACGACCTCCCAAGGCCGCTTGCGCATCTGCAGTGGCCGGGCGAGCCGATAGCGCAGGAACATCCCCAAGAACGCAACGACATAGAGCGCCCATGCAGCGCGCATGACCGGGAGCGCCGAGAAACGTCCAACCGCCGCGATATGGATGCCAGCCGTTGCGAACAGCGCCATCGAGAGCGTGCCATGGATACCCTGCCAGACCTCGTAGGAAGTCCCAAGACGCTTGCGCAGCACCGAGAGCCCGACGATCAGCAGCGCCGCCAGAAACGCGGCCGATCCCATCCAGACCGGCCATGGATTGCCGCCCCATGGAAGCAGAATGCGCGTGGTGTAGCCACCCGTCGCGATGAGGAGCAGTGGGTGCAGCGCAACCAGCACGAGCGCCGTGATGCCAATCTGTCGGTGGAACTGCAGCAGCGAGTCCTCGCCGAATGCGCTGGCGGCGCCATCGAAGCGCGCGACCAGCGCAAGTTCGGCGGCCATGATCGCCAGGCCGATGTAGGCGAAACCCGCCGAGAGGTTCACGAGGAAGAACGGCGACTGGGCCGGGTTGATGAAGACCGCCCCCACGACCAGCGGGAAGGTGATGAGGAACGTGTACAGGCCGAACCAGAACACGCCCCTGATCATGAGCCGCATAAAACGGACCCCCGCTTGAATAGATGCTTGAGGTCCATCTTAGCGGTAGCGGCGTAACCTCGTACCCCGGTTCGGTCTCGCGAGTGCTAGAGCGCGTTGACGACCTTGAGTTCCCACTCGGCGATCGAGAGGGCTTCCTCGGCGGCGGCCTCGGCCAGGAACCGCATCTTGAACCGGTGAGCCGCGATCGAGTTGACGTCGGTCCACTTGGAGTTCAGCTCGCCCGCACGAGCGGCGACCAGGACTGGGCGGTCGACGGGGCACTCTGGAGGCATCGCCACGAGGCCGAGGCACCAGTAGTGCTTGAGCACCAGGCCCAGGCTCTTCTGTGCGTGGGAGATCCGGAATCCCGGCTCGTAGCCGAACTTGGGATGCCGAGCCTGCCGGAAGTACTGCCCGAAGCCTCGGTTCATGTGAGCCTGGAGGCGCACGAGGTCGGCCTCGTACTGGTCGGGCGACGATGGTTCGACGTATTCGGCTGCAATGCTCTCGAGCATCTGCTTCCAACCCACCGACGCGTCGTAGCGATTCGACGCGGTTGCGGCCGGAGCGTACAACGCGTTCTTGACCACCGCCGATGCGATGGCGTCTTGGAGTGCCCGAGCGCGGGCAACGTCCGGGCCCTGGTCGGCGCCGAAGCGCCTCAGGAACTGAGTCTTCTGTTCAGCGAGATCCTCAAGCGGCATCGAACGGCTCCTTGCGCCGAGTCTAGGTATCGCCACCAGCCTACCGCAGCACGTCGGGCAGTCGCACGAGGCGCGAATCCGGAGCGCGCAGCGGCGGCGTGCGCCCCTTGCTACTTGTAGTAGGAGCTCGCGCTCTGACCGTGTGCCCCGTGGCAGCTCGTCGCCGAGCATCCCGTCTGCGGACAGGTGAACATCCGCTTCTTGGTCACGGTGCGCGCGGCCGGCTTGAGCGTGACGGCCGTCTTGGGCTTGGCGACGGCGACCGTCTGGGGCTTGACGGTGGTATGGCGGGTCGCGGATGCCACGGTGCTCTTGTGCGTCGAGGCCTTCTTCGCGACGGATGTGGCGGCCTTGTGCTTGGGCGTCGCCTGCTTGGCGAGGTTCTTGGTCTTGTAGAAGACAGCGGCACTCACTCCGGCAGTGCCGTGACACGTCGAAGCTGTGCAGCCGGTCTTGGGACAGACTTGTAGGGTGGCCGTGGCGACGCTACCCGACTGCGACGCATGTGCGAGCAGTGGGCTGACCATCCCCACGCCGAGGAAGATCGCGAGCCCGAGCGCGGCCGTCACAGCGAAGACCGATGCCGCTCGCATTGCTGCAGCCCGCTCGGCAGCCGCCTGTTTGGCGCGCACCCCACGCTGGCTGGAGCGTCGCGTGCCGACGTCTGCCGCAATCGCGACCTGCGGCGAGCCGGCCGTGCGTCGGCTCGCGGCGGCAACGACGGCGGCACCGCGAGCGCGTGCCGGCGCGGACGTATCGGCGAGGCGCTTCGCGGTTCCGACGATCCAGCGCCAGTGCAAGGCGCCGTGAAGCGCGAACAGCGCGATCGTAGCGTTGGCCGACCAGAGGTGCACTGCGTGCCACACGAGCAGGTGAGCCGAGTTGATGCCGAGCGGCCCGACGAACCACGTCGAGACCATGAAGCCGCTGAGCATCACGGCGACTGTGGAGACCAGCAGAGCGCAGTCCACAACGAAGTTCAGTCGTGACGCGCTGAAGAGACGCTTGAGGAACGTGCGGAGGACCTGGATGGCCCACTGCCAGTTGACGATGAGGTGCAGCAGAAGTGGCGCGATGATGGCGATGCTGAGCCACTGATGCAGCGAGATACCGGTCCATGTGGGCCGGTAGGCCGAGACAAGACCGATCGTCAGCAGGATGTCGAGCATGAAGCGTGTTCGAGCGCGCAAACGTGGCTCCTTGGCTTCGGGCGTAGATGGCAAATGGCTTGAGGTTAAAGGCGGAGTCTACGGAACGCACGTGAAGATGGGGTGAGGCGGCCATGAGGCTCCTCTAATGTGACGCACCTGCACCGAGGGCCCGGCCGCCGTCTCGGCAGTCGGGCCCTCGGTGGTCGAACCTGGTGCGGCCCTTCGCACTAGTGCGTCATGCCTACGTGCTGAGCGGGCTGCTCGGCGGGCACGTGGAGAGGCTGCTCCACCGGCGCCTGCGCCACCTGCTCGATGGGCTTGGCTGCAGGCGCGGCACCGATCGCGATCTTGGTGGTCGTGGGCTTGACGGCCTCGAGCGCCTTGGGGACGTGGATCTCGAGCATACCGTCGTGGAAGTCGGCCCTGATCGACGCCGGGTCGACGCCTTCCGGCAGTGCGATGGAACGCTCGAAGGAGCCGAAGCTCGACTCACGCACCATCCATCCCTCGTCCTCGCGCTCGGTCTCGGCCTTGCGCTCGCCCCGGATCGAGAGCACGCCCTCGGTGACTTCGATGTCCACGTCCTCGGGCTTGATTCCAGCAAGCTCGACGTTAACGGCGAGGTCATCTCCCGCGCGCTTCACGTTGATTCGAGGCATCCAGGCCGTGGTCGCCGTTCCCGATCGACCCTCGCCCGAACCCATCCGAGTGAAGATGCGGTCCATGTCGCGCTGCATCTGGAGCATCTCGCCGAACGGATCCCATCTCGTAATCGCCATGACTACATCACCTCCACTTATTCGAAGCGCTGCCGGGCATGGCGGTCGCGACAGCGCCGTTTGCACTACTACTTTGGTATTCCCAGCTCCAACGCGCCCGGTGCTCGCGAAGTGTGACGGTCCTGTGAATTCGGGCGCGGCGCCACAGAGTGGGGAAAGCTAGTCGGGGAGCACATCGTGAACAAGGAGCCAAGCCATGAGCACACGACCGAGCATCGTTGTCACCGGAGCGACCGGCCAACAGGGCGGGGCCACCGCCCGCCATCTTCTGGCCCAGGGATGGCCGATCCGCATCTTCGTGCGCGATCCCAACAAGGCGGCAGCTGTTGCGCTCGTGGCTGCCGGTGCCGAGATCGCGGTTGGAGACTTCTCGGACCCGGACTCGCTGGAAAACGCTTTCTATGGCGCCCACGGCGTCTACTCGGTTCAGACGTGGCGCGGCCCTGGTGGCGCCGAAGCCGAGAAGACCTTCGGCCTCAATGTTGCGGAGGCGGCTGCGCGCGCCGGCATCGCGCACCTCGTGTACTCCAGCGTCGGCGGCGCGGACCGGGCGCCGCAGCTCGCGCACTTCGCAAGCAAGTGGGAGATCGAGCAGCGGATTCACGGGCTGGGCATCCCCGCGACGGTACTTCGGCCGACATCATTCATGGACAACTTCCGCTGGCAGGCCGACGGAATCCGCGCCGGTAAGCTAGTTCAGGGCACCAAGCCAACCACGCGACTGCAGATGATCGCGGTCGACGACGTCGGTGCGCTGGCCGCGCTTGCGTTCTCGGCGCCCGAAGAGTGGATCGGCCGCACTATCGAGATCGCCGGCGACGAACTCACGATGGTCCAAGCCGCCGCGGTGTTCGCCGAGCGGCTCGGCAGGCCAGTAGAGTACTCGCCGACCAACGAGGAACGCCCGGGCGGCGGCGAGGAAGCCCACAAGATGCAGAGGTGGTTCGACGAGGACGGGTACCGGGCGGACATCCCGGCTCTTCGCGCGATCTACCCGCCGCTGAAGGACCTGCGCACGTACCTGGCACAAGCGGAGTGGTTGGAGTCGTGACCGGGACGCGGCCGTGCTAGTAGGGAGTCGGTCCCGCCACGCCGAGCCGAACCGCTAGCCGACTTCGTACTCCCCGCTGGAATCCAGCCCGATGGTCACGGTACTGCCCTCGTGAATGCTGCCCTCGATGAGCGACTTGGCCACTCGGTCCACGACTTCACGCTGGATGAGCCGCTTGAGTGGCCGGGCGCCAAAGACCGGGTCGAAGCCGTCCAGCGACAACCGCTCAACAGCGGCGTCGGAGAGCACGAGTGCGATCTTGCGCTCGGCGAGCCGTGCACGAACGGACTCGAGCTGCAGCACGACGATGTCGGCGATCTGGTCGAGCGACAGCGCGTGGAACGTCACGACGTCGTCGATGCGGTTGAGGAACTCGGGACGGAACGTCGCCCGCAGCGCCTCTTCGAGCATGCGGTCGCGCTCTTTCTCGTCGGCGCCGCCCTCGGCGAACATCTGGATGAACTGGCTGCCCACGTTGCTGGTCATGATAATGATGGCGTTCTTGAAGCTGACGACGCGCCCTTGCCCGTCGGTCAGGCGGCCATCGTCGAGCACCTGCAGCAGCACGCCAAAGACGTCTGGGTGCGCCTTCTCGATCTCGTCGAGCAGGATGACGCTGTACGGCCTGCGCCGCACGGCCTCGGTGAGCTGGCCGCCCTCTTCGTAGCCCACGTAGCCAGGAGGTGCACCGATGAGCCGCTGCACGCTGAACTTCTCCATGTACTCCGACATGTCGATGCGCACCATCGCGCGCTCGTCGTCGAAGAGGAAGTTAGCGAGCGTCTTGGCCAGCTCGGTCTTGCCCACGCCGGTGGGGCCGAGGAACAAGAAGCTACCGATCGGCCGGTCGGGATCCGAGAGCCCGGCCCGCGAGCGCCGGATCGCACCGGCAACGACGGCCACCGCCTCGTCCTGGCCGATGACGCGCTGGTGTAGCACGTCTTCGAGGTTGGCGAGCTTGGCCATCTCGCCCTGCATGAGTCGAGAGACCGGCACGCCGGTCCACGCCGAGACAACCTCGGCGATCTCTTCCTCGGTGACCTCTTCTTTGAGCATCGCGCCATTGGTCTGCAGCTCGCGCAGCTTCGCGTCGGCGGCAACGATGTCGGCCTCGAGCTGCGGGATGCGTCCGTAGCGCAGCTCGGCGGCGCGCGTCAGGTCGCCCTCGCGGGTAGCGCGCTCCTCGTCCATCTTCGCCTCGTCGAGCTCGGCCTTGAGCTCCTGGACGCTGGTGATGATGGTCTTCTCGTTTTGCCACGTCGCCTTCATCCCGGCAAGCTGCTCGTTGACCTGTGCCATCTCGGCGCGCAGGGCCTCGAGTCGCTCGACGCTGGTGGCGTCGGTCTCCTTGGCCAGCGCCATCTCCTCGATCTGGAGCTGAGTGAGGTGGCGAGCGACCGTGTCGATCTCGGCGGGCATCGAGTCGATCTCGATGCGCAGGCGGCTGGCCGACTCGTCGATCAAGTCGATCGCCTTGTCGGGCAGGAAGCGGTCGGCGATGTAGCGGTTCGAGAGCTCGGCGGCGGCCACTATCGCGCTGTCAGTGATGCGCACGCCGTGATGGACCTCGTACTTCTCCTTGAGACCCCTCAAGATCGCGATCGTGTCCTCGACGCTGGGTTCGCCCACGTAGACCGGCTGGAACCGGCGCTCGAGGGCGGCATCCTTCTCGATGTGCTTGCGGTACTCGTCGAGCGTGGTGGCGCCGATCGCGTGCAGCTCGCCCCGGGCGAGCGCGGGCTTGAGCATGTTGCCCGCGTCCATCGCGCCTTCGGCCGCGCCTGCGCCGACGATGGTGTGCAACTCGTCGATGAACAGGATGATCTGACCAGCCGCCTCCTCAACCTCGCGCAGCACGGCCTTGAGGCGGTCCTCAAACTCGCCGCGATACTTCGCGCCCGCGACCATCGAAGCCAAGTCGAGCGTGATGACGTCCTTGTCGCGCAGGCTGGAAGGCACGTCGCCAGCGATGATTCTCTGCGCGAGCCCCTCGACGATGGCGGTCTTGCCCGTGCCCGGCTCGCCGATAAGCACCGGGTTGTTCTTGGTGCGGCGAGAGAGGACCTGGATGGTGCGGCGAATCTCGTCGACACGGCCGATGACGGGATCGAGTTTGCCGTCGCGCGCGGCCTGCGTGAGGTTGCGGCCGTAGCGCTCGAGCGCCTGGAACTGCGCCTCGGGGTTCTGGTCGGTGACCTTCGTGCCGCGCCGCAGCTCCTCAAGCGCCGCGGTGAGCCGCGCGCTGGTGGCGCCGGCGCGTTCGAGGACGCGGCCAGCCTCGCCCTTGTCGGCTGCGAGCGCAAGCAGAAGGTGCTCGGTCGAGACGTAGGCGTCCTTCATCTTCTCGGCGGCCTTGAACGAGTCGTTCAGCACCGTGTTGAGGCGCGGTCCCACTTGCAGGACCGCTCCCGTGACTTTGGGCGCCGAGGCAATGACATCGTTGATCGCAGCGTCGAGGGCCGCCGGGTCGGCGCCGACCTTCGACACCAAAGGCCGAATGATGCCCACGGCCTGGTCGAGCAGCGCCTTGAGCAGGTGCTCCGGCTCGATGGCGCCTGCGCTGGCGTCATCGGCGATGCCCTGTGCGGCCTCGATGGCTTCTTGGGCCTTGATGGTGAGTTTGTCGAGCCTCATGACGATCTCCTTCTAATGCGGCTGGCTGCCAGTCGCCCTCGCGCCGAACACGCGGCGCGTCATCTCTTCACTGCTCAAGCCGGAGCCGGCTTGTTCTTGGCCAAGCGTGACCACGCCCAAGCGGCCAGGTGTCAAAGCGGTCCGCCGGGGATTCGGCCCGAACGTACCCCCTCGAGCCAGCCGCCGATCGAACCGGGCCTGCGCTCGCTCATCTCGATACCTAACCCTCGCGCCGCACGACAGGCCCGTAGTCGATACGCACCAGCGCGCTGCTTACTTCTTGGCGGATGCTTTCGCGCGCAGCTCGGGCCGCCGCCTCGGCGCGCTGCATGCGGTCGATGGCCGCCTCGAGTTCGTCGTGCGCGGCTTCGAGTTCCCGTTGCAGCTCGATGATCCGCTCGACGCCAGCGAGATTGACGCCCTCGGCCTGCGTGAGCTGCTGGATGAAGATCAGCCGGTCGACGTCGGCCTGCGAGTACAGTCGCGTGTTGCCCGCCGAGCGCTGCGGCGCCACGAGCTGCTTGCGCTCGTAGATGCGCAGCGTCTGCGGGTGCACCCCAGCCAGCTCGGCTGCCACGCTGATCATGTACAGCGGCCTGTCCTGGTCGCCTCGCTTGCGCTGCTTCACGTCGATCGTCCTTCCTTGCCTCTGAGCCGCGTGGCTGCGTCTCTAGACGATATGGGCGCGCAGGTCTTCGGTGGTCTCGGCGGCGAACTGTTCAAGTGCCGTGCGCTGTGCGTCGGTGAGTTGCTTGGGTACCACGATGTGCGCCTTGACCTTCAGGTCGCCGGAACCGGATCCCTTGAGGTGCGGCGCGCCCTTTCCGCGGATGCGGAAGACCCTGTCGTCCTGCGTTCCGGCGGGAATCTTGAGCTTGACCTTGGCGCCGTCCGGAGCCGGGACGCGGACCTCGGTACCCAGCGCAGCCTCTGCGATCGAGATTGGCAGGCTTAGGACCACATCGGCGCCATCCCGCGTGTAGTAGGGATGCTTCTTGATGTGCGTGATCACGTACAGATCGCCCGTGGGACCGCCGTTGACGCCCGGCTCGCCTTTGGCTTTGAAGCGCAGCTTGCCGCCGTCGTTGGCGCCCGCCGGAACGTTGACCGTGACGGGCTTGCGGCGCCGCACCTTGCCTTGGCCACGACACGCCGAGCAGGGCTGCTCGATGATCGTACCTTCGCCACCGCAGCGCGGACATGGCCGAGAAAAGCCGAACATGCCCTGGCCCTCCGCCTGCGTTCCGCTTCCGCCGCACGCTGGACACGTCGTGGGGCTGGTGCCCGGCTTGGCGCCCGAACCGTTACACACGCTGCACGTCTCGATCGTCTCGGTGTCGACCTGCGTTGACATGCCCGAGAACGCCTGCTCGAACGTGAGGTCCAAGTCGAGCTGAACGTCTCGGCCACGCTGCGGCTGGGGCTGCCGACGAGCTTGTCGCCCGCCGCCACCGCCACCACCGAAGCCACTGAACACGCTGCCGAACAGGTCGCCGAGGTCGCCCATGTCGACGGTCTGGTACTGGACACCGCCGCCACCGGACCGTCCGCCGCCACCCGCTCCATACCCCGGGGGCACGCCTCCAGCGAAGTACTGCCCGTACTGGTCGTACTGGCTCCGCTTCTCGGCGTCGGAGAGGACCTCGTAGGCCTCGTTGATCTCTTTGAACTTCTCCTCGTCGCCACCCGCGTCGGGATGGTGCTTGCGCGCGAGACGGCGGAACGCCTTCTTGACCTCATCGGTCGAAGCGTCCTTCTTAATTCCGAGTGTGTCGTAGTAGTTCGCAGTAGCCGTCATGGCTTACTCCTGGGCCTGGGGCCCTCCGGTAGAGACGACCACCATCGCCGAGCGGATCACGCGCTCGCCAAGCGAGTAGCCCTTCTGGAACACCTCGATGACCGTACCATCCGGCACGCTGGTGTCCTCGCGCTGGCTGACCGCCTGCTGCACCATCGGATCGAAGTGCTCGCCGGTGGGGTCGATCACCGACACGCCCTCCTTGCCCAGCACGCCGAGAATCTGCGCATGCACGGCCTCGACGCCCGCAAGCAGGTGCTTCAGGTCGCCGCCGGCGGTCGTGTGCTCGATGGCGCGCTCCAGGTTGTCCAGAGCGGGCAGCAACTCCGTGACGAGACGCTCGCTTGCGCGGCGACGCTCCTCCTCGCGCTCGCGAGTGATGCGCTTGCGGAAGTTGTCGAACTCAGCCTGCGCGCGCATCGCATGATCGCGATACTCCGCAGACTCGACGCGAAGCGCCTCAAGCTCGGCCTCCAGCTGGTCGCCACGAAGCTCGTATTCAGCGCCAAGATCCTCAAGCAGCTCAGGATCGATAGCGTCCTGTGCGTCCGCCTCAGGCGGAGCCTGGGCGGGGTCCGAAGACCCCGCCGAAGCCTGATGTCTTGCTGAGCGCGGGGTCTTCGGATCCTGTCGCCCAGGCGTGGGATGAGAGGGACTCATCGCTACTTCGCCTCGTCGTCGTCGACAACCTCGTAGTCGGCATCGACCACGTCGTCGGCCGGAGCCTCGCCCTCGGCGCCTTCGCCGGCTGCGTCGTGGCCTTCGGCAGCCTGGTAGACAACCTCGGCAAGCTTGTAGCTGGCCGTCTGCAGCGACTCGGTCTTGGCCTTGATCTCGTCGACGTCGGTGCCCTCAAGCGCCTTCTTCAGCGCATCGCTGGCCTCGTTGACCTCGGTCTTCGTCTCGTCCGGAACCTTGTCGCCAAGATCCTTGAGGGTCTTCTCGGTGGCGTAGACCAGGGTGTCGGCGGTGTTGCGCGCCTCGACCTCTTCCTTGCGCTTGCGGTCCTCGTCAGCGTGCTTGTCGGCGTCGGTGACCATGCGCTCGACTTCGTCGTCGGACAGCGCCGTGGTGCCGGTGATGGTGATGCGCTGCTCTTGACCGGTTCCGCGGTCCTTGGCCGAGACATTCACGATGCCGTTGGCGTCGATGTCGAACGTGACCTCGACCTGCGGCACGCCGCGCGGGGCTGACGGGATGTTCATCAGGTGGAACTTGCCCAGCGTCTTGTTGTCGCCAGCCATCTCGCGCTCGCCCTGTAGCACGTGGATCTCGACGCTCGTCTGGCCGTCTGCGGCCGTCGTATACGTCTCGGTCTTGCGCGTCGGGATGGTGGTGTTGCGCTCGATCATCTTGGTCATGACGCCACCGAGCGTCTCAACGCCGAGAGACAGCGGCGTGACGTCCAGCAGCAGGATGTCCTTGACGTCGCCGGAGAGCACGCCGCCCTGGATGGCCGCGCCAACCGCGACGACCTCGTCCGGGTTGACGCCCATGTGCGGGTCCTTGCCGGTCATCTTCTTGACCAGCTCCTGGACGGCCGGCATGCGGGTCGAGCCGCCGACGAGGATGACCTCGTCGATCTCGCCCATCGAGACGCCAGCGTCCTTCATGGCCGACTCGACCGGCTTGCGGGTGCGCTCGAGCAAGTCGCCCGTGACCTTCTCGAACTCGGCACGCGATAGGGTGATGTCGAGATGCTTGGGGCCGGAAGCATCGGCGGTGATGAAGGGCAGGTTGATGGTGGCCTGCTGCGTGGTCGAGAGCTCCATCTTGGCGCGCTCGGCGGCCTCCTTGAGGCGCTGCAGGGCCATCTTGTCGGCACGAAGGTCGATGCCGTGGTCGGACTTGAACTTGTCGGCGAGCCAGTCGATGACCTTGTGGTCCCAGTCGTCTCCGCCGAGATGGTTGTCGCCGTTGGTCGACTTGACCTCGAAGACGCCGTCGCCCAGCTCGAGGATGGACACGTCGAACGTGCCGCCGCCCAAGTCGAAGACGAGGATCGTCTGGCTCTTGTCGCCCTTGTCCAGGCCGTACGCAAGTGCAGCCGCAGTCGGCTCGTTGATGATGCGCAGAACCTCGAGGCCCGCGATACGGCCTGCGTCCTTGGTCGCCTGGCGCTGCGTGTCGTTGAAGTACGCCGGGACCGTGATGACCGCCTGCGTGATGGTCTCGCCGAGGTACTTCTCGGCGTCGCTCTTGAGCTTCTGGAGGACCATCGCCGAGATCTCCTCGGGCGTGTAGCCCTTGCCCTCGATGTCGACCTCGACGCGGCCGTCCTTGCCCTTGGCGACCTCGTAGGAGATCGTCTTGCGCTCGGCGACGGTCTCCTCGAACTTGCGGCCGATGAAGCGCTTGATCGACGTGATCGTGTTCTCGGGGTTGGTCACGGCCTGGTTCTTGGCCGCCTTGCCGACGACCCGCTCGCCATCCTTGCGGAATGCGACAACCGACGGCGTGGTGCGATCGCCCTCTGCGTTGATGATGATGGTCGGCTCTCCACCTTCGAGGACGGCCATCGCCGAGTTGGTGGTACCGAGATCGATACCGAGTACCTTCGCCATGCTGTTGCTCCCCTTTCACATCGCCTGTTCGCCGCTTTCGCGAGTGCGACCGTTGACTGCATCGTTGAGTTGGCGGGAGTTCGCCGCCTTGCGGCACTCTAAAATCTAAGTGCGGCATTGTCAAGTTATATACCAACGCCACGTGTATTGGTACCCGGCCGCGCACATCCTAACGCCGCTCCGCGTGTTTGCGGTCGGCAAACGACCTTTCTAGAGACGTGCCAAACCCCTTTACACTGCGCGAGTGCGTGGGTAAGGTACGCACGACTAAAAGCAGCCGACGCGCCTAATTCGGCGAGAACCGAGAAGGAGTTTCGATGCCCCGTCCTATCATCAACGAAGACGACTGCTCGGCTTGTGGGATCTGCGTCGACGCGTGCCCCAACGGCGTGCTGGAGATCGTCGGAGACGCGGCCGAGCCGGTCAACGACGAGAACTGCGACGCCTGCGCCACGTGCATGGAAGAGTGCCCGATGGGCGCCATCACGGAGATCGAAGAGGACTAGCGACCCTTCCGTATGAGTGACTTCGAACAGACCGGGAATCCCGGTCTGTTCTCGTGTGGGGGCTCCGGCCGATCTGACTAGTAGACCGGACCCTCGGCCTTAGCCGCTTGCAGCTGGCGCCACACGCGCTTCTTGCGCGCCGCATCGCCGAGAGAGGCTTCCAGCCCGTCGACCGCCACGATGCGGCGCCCCAGCACGCGGGCCTCCTCGCCGAACGCTGGCTGCGCGATTCCGAACGCCTCGGCGACATCGGCGGCAGCCTCGGCATCGAGCGCCAGAATCAGCGTCGGGTCGACCGCCTCGATCTGCAGTCGCAGCCGATCGCTGCGCCGCTCCGCCGAGAGCCCCGGCTCGGGCCGCGAGAGTGTGGCGAAGATCGCGTCCTCGGCCCAGCCCAGCGCAACGAGGGCCTTGCCGGCCGCCTCGCCATCGGCGCCAGTCAGCGCCGCGCCGCCGCTCGCCTCCGCGGGGCCGGCAAAGCCCTTGACCGCTACGACGTCGGCGAAAAGCGAGCCGCTCCACGCCACCGCATCGCTACCCGGCGCGAGCGCATCGGCGGCTGCGAGTTCGGCGCGAGCGCGTGCCTCAAAGACGCCGCGGACCTGCAGCGGTGTCATCTTCGCGTGGGTCTCGGTGGGCTTGCTCACGCCTGCGAGGCGTACCAGCGCCAGGTCATGTCGGCACCCCGCTCAAGCGTCTGGTGAGCACTCCAGCCAAACGTCTTGGCGGCCTTGAGCGGCGAGAGCGAGCTGCGCAGCACGTCTGCCTCGCGCGCTGGCTCGTACTCCACGGCACCTAGGTAGCCGCTCGCGAGCCGCAGCGCCATGAACAGGTCATTGACGCTGGTCTCCAAGCCGGTCGAGACGTTGTACGCGGCGCCGTCGCCGGGCCCTCCAGCAAGCAGCTCCTCGGCCACCAGCGCCGAGACGATTGCGCCGACCACGTCGCCGACGTAGATGAAGTCGCGTGTCTGGTTGCCATCGCCGTAGACGACCGGCGTGACCTGGTCGTGCATCCGCTGGCAGAAGATCGCCACGACTCCGCCCTCGCCGGCGCCGTCCTGACGCGGGCCGTAGACGTTGCTGAAGCGAAACGACGCCCAGTCGGTCGAACTGCCGGCCAGTGCCTCGGCAAGCAGGCCCTCGGCGGCAAGCTTCGAGCGGCCGTACGGGTTGACCGGCGCTTTGGTTGCGCTCTCGTCCAGCGGCAGGTCGGCCGCCGCTGGCTCGCCGTAGACCGCAGCCGACGACGCCGAGATCACGCGCGTGGCGCCTGCCGCTCGGGCTGCCTCGGCGACGATGCGCGTGCCCTCGGCGTTGACCGCCCAGTCGCGGTCGGGGTCGCGCAGCGACTCGGTGACGCTGGCCTGCGCGGCCAGGTGCACCACAGCGTCTGGCGCAAACTCGGCGACGAGCCTGGGAAACGAAGGATCGAGGATGTCGATCACGCGCGACCACGCGTATGGATGTATGTTCTCGCGCTTGCCTGCGGAGAGGTTGTCGATGACGCCCACGTCGTTCCCACCGGCTACAAGCGCGTAGACGAGGTTCGAGCCGATGAAACCGGCTCCGCCGGTGACGAGAACGCGCATGTGCCCTCCAAGTTGAGAGTCGCCGCCCAGCCGAGATGCCGGACGCCCGTGACGTGCCGAAGCGCCCGAGTCGGCCCCGAACAGATTCTAGCGCCCCTCGCTCGGCCTTGGGGCGCGTCTATCTGCTGATTGTGTGATGCGACCCACAAAGATTGACGCCGAGGTGCCGATAATGCCTCTGTACCGCCGAGGGGAAGCTCGGCGCGGCAACCACCGAGGGGCACTCTTGTGAACGCAGTCACGTTGGTCAGGCGCAGTGTGCGGTTCGCGTTCCGCAGAATCGCCATGCCTGCGCTCGTCGCGTCGCTTGCGCTTGGCGCAGCGGCCGGACCGCACGGCGTCACCGCGCGCCTCGCGCCCAAGCCGGCCGTGATTGCCCAAGAACTGCAAGCGCATCGCGATCTGCCCAAGGGAACGACTCTGACCCTGGGCGACCCAAGCAAGCCATTCGTGGTGGCGTACGACGAGAAGGGCCGCATCCTCGTCACGCCGCCGAAAGGCGAGACGTTCGTCGCGCTCGTGGCGCGTGGGTTCTCGCAGATGGGGACGCTGACCCAGCAGGCAACTTCGGCGTTGCACCCCGAACACAGCGAGGTCGCCGCCGCCGCTACGGTCAGCAATCAGTAGCGCCAGCGCGCACCCCGCGCGCGCTGGAAGCGCCGACTATCGCTTGGATCGCTTGCTGGCGGCAAACGTCTTGGGCCTGCACGATCCCACAAGCGCGAGATCGAGCACCTGATCCATGGTGCGGACCGGAATGATCTCGAGCTCCTCGCGAACCTTTACGGGCACGAGTTCGAGGTCGCGCACGTTCTCCTGAGGGATGAGGATCGTGCTCAGACCCGCACGGTGTGCCGCCAGCAACTTGTCCTTGAGCCCGCCGATCGGCAGCACGCGGCCGCGCAGCGTGATCTCACCCGTCATCGCCAGGTCTCGGCGAACCGGACAGCCGATCAAGGCCGAGGCCATCGCCGTGGCCATCGTGATGCCCGCCGAAGGGCCGTCCTTCGGGATGGCCGCAGCCGGCACGTGGATGTGCAGGTCGAGGTTCTCTTGGAAGTCCGGCTCGATTCCCAGGTCCGCCGCCCGCGTGCGAATGTAGCTGACCGCGGCAGTGGCCGACTCGCGCATCACGTCGCCGAGCTGGCCAGTCAGAATCAGATTGCCCTTGCCTGGCATCTTGGTGGCTTCGATGAAGATGACGTCGCCGCCCACCTCGGTCCAGACCAGGCCCGTCGCGACCCCGATCTCGTCGGTCTCCTCGGCCATGCCGTAGGAAAACTTCTCGGGGCCGAGGTACTTGTGCAGCGTGCGCTGGGTGATCGAGGTCTTGCCCCTCTTGCCCTCGACGACCATGCGGGCGACCTGTCGGCAGATCGCGGCAATCTCGCGCTCGAGGCCTCGGACGCCAGCCTCGCGGGTGTATCGGCGGATGATCTCGCGAAGCGCGCTGTCGGCGATGTTGATCTTGCTGGCGGTCAGGCCGTGCTCGCGAAGCTGCTTCGGGACAAGGTAGTCAGTCGCGATGTGGAGCTTCTCTTCCTCGGTGTAGCCGGGGAAGCTAATGATCTCCATGCGGTCGCGAAGTGCCGGCGGGATGGTGTCGAGCAGGTTGGCCGTCGTGATGAACATGACGTTGGACAGATCGAACGGCGCCTCGAGGTAGTGGTCTTGGAAGGCGTAGTTCTGTTCGGGATCGAGCACCTCGAGCAACGCCGAGGTCGGGTCGCCGCGGAAGTCGGCGCCCACCTTGTCGATCTCATCCATCATGAAGACAGGGTTCTTGGTCCCGACGGTGTTGATCGACTGGATGATGCGTCCCGGCAGCGCACCGACGTACGTGCGCCGGTGCCCGCGGATCTCGGCCTCGTCGCGCACGCCACCCAGCGACATACGGATGAACTCGCGACCGAGCGAGCGGGCGATCGAGCGGCCGAGCGAGGTCTTGCCCACACCCGGAGGTCCCACGAAGCACAGGATCGGGCCGCGCATCTGGTCGGTGAGCTTGTGGACCGCCAGGTACTCGAGGATGCGGTCCTTGACCTTCTCCAGGCCGTAGTGGTCGTCCTCGAGGATCTGCTCGGCCTTGTTCAGGTCGATCGGCTTGGACTTGGCCTTGCCCCACGGGATCGACAGCAGCCAGTCGAGGTAGTTGCGCACCACCGTGCTCTCGGCC
>JARLGT010000128.1 GCA_031292615.1 Coriobacteriia bacterium
GCTTGGCACTACGTCCGGGTGCCAGCGGGGAGGACGTAGAGGGCTTCACCGACCCTGGCGTGCCATACCCACTGTAGGCCGCAGCGCCTGTACTCGACCCAGAAGAGCAGGCAGGCAACAACAGCAACGTCGCAGCGAGGAGTACCGCGCACGACAGCCTTCTCATTCGTTGGCCCCCTTTGGCTTCGAGCGTGCTTCGTCCGTCGCATCGCCGCGGGATCGCCCGGGCGACTTAAGCTCGCGCCCATAGCGAACCGCAGCGTCTCCGAACTTCTCGCGCACTGCGTCGATGCCCCGCACGAGTTGAGCGCGCTCCCTGGGCGTCGGCGCAGGGGTAGCCGTGTCCGCACCAAGCTGCTCCTCGCCGAACAGGTCGAGCTGAGCCGAGCGCTCGTCAAACCCAGAGATCCCGACGCCGAGCAGCCGCAGCCCGATTCCTGGTGACCACGCGCTCGCGAGCAGTTGGCGCGCGACGGGACCGAAGACAGCCTCGTCGTCGGTAGCAATCGCCAGGGTTCGCCGCACCGTCTTGGTGGTGAAGTCCGAGAAGCGCAACTTAACGGTGACAGTGCGTCCCGCAAGGCCCTTACGCCGCAGCCGCTGACCAACCTTAGCCGCGAGCGCCGCAAGGGCTCCATCCACGTCGGCCGGCGAACGCACGTCGGTGGCGAACGTCCGCTCGTTGCTGACCGACTTCACGCCCTCGTTCTCATGCACGCTGCGGGCGTCTCGCCCGCGCGCTCGCGCCACGATTCCAACGCCGTGGCTGCCGAGAACCTCCAGCGCCGTGACGTCGTCGAGTTCGGCCAGCTGACCGAGCGTACGAATGCCCAACGCTTCGAGACGGTCGGCAGTGCGAGGGCCCACGCCTGGCATGGCCCGAGTGGGAAGGGGAGCCAGAAACGCAGGCTCTTCTCCGGGGCAAACGATGGTCAGCCCGTCGGGCTTGTCGTGGTCGCTCGCGATCTTGGCCACCGACTTGATCGCCGAGACCCCCACCGAGCACGTGATCCCGAGCCGAGCAACGCGCGAGCGAATACGGCGCGCGACTGCGACCGGGTGCTCACTCGTGTACGTCCCGGGCGTGACATCGAGGTATGCCTCATCGATCGACACCGGCTGCACGAGAGGGGTTTCATCAGCGAAGATCGCCCGAACTGCCTCAGACATCTCGTGATAGCGCTGGTAGCTTCCGTGCGTCCAGATCGCGTCGGGGCACAGCTGAACGGCTCGCGCCGACGACATCGCCGAGCGCACGCCGAACTTGCGCGCCTCGTAGCTGCAGGTGGAGACCACGCCTCGGTGCCCGGGGTCGCCGCCGACGATCACGGGCTTGCCTCGCCACTCCGGGTGGTCGAGTTGCTCGACGGCGGCGAAGAACGCATCGAGGTCGACGTGCAGGATGGCGCGTCCTTCCCAAGGTGTGCCCTCGCAGCTGTGCGGTGTTTCGGTCATGCTAGAAGTGTAGCGTCTGGCACTGACATCGGCGCGACCCGCAATCTCGATCGAGAAGGGCTTCTTGATGCTGTTTGGCGCGCACGTCTCGGTGGCCGGTGGCTACATAGGGGCGCTCGACTACGCCGAGTCCGTGGGCGCCGAGTGCATCCAGATCTTCGCGAAGAGTCCTCGGCAATGGAGGGGGCCGGCCGTCGACCCTGCCGCCGCCGAGCACTTCATCGCCGAGCGAGCCAAGCGCGACTTCGGCCCGGTCTTCACCCATACCGCCTACCTGATCAACCTGGCGACCGACAATCGCGAGTTGCGCGCCAAGTCGATCCCGGCGCTTGCCGACGAGCTGGTTCGTGGCGCCACGCTGGGAGCGGCGGGTACCGTCTGCCACGTGGGCAACGACCCTCTCGGCGATCCCGAGTCTGCGGCCAAGCGTGTGGCCGAGAGCGTCCTTGAGGCGTTTGAACTCGCAGGTAGCGCTGGTGCCTCGGCACGACTGCTCCTGGAGAACACGGCCGGCGCAGGCCGCACCTTCGGGTCGACCTTCGAGGAGCTGGGTGCCTGCATCGCCAACACCGGGCTGCCGACAGCCAGGCTGGGAGTATGCCTCGACACGTGTCATGCATTTGCGTTCGGAATGCCGCTGGACACCCCTGAAGGCTGGCGGGAGGTCGTGGACGGAATCGCCGGCCTGTGCGGTGGCGATCGCCTCGGCCTCATACACGCCAACGACTGCATGTTCGAGCGCGGTTCCAAGCGCGATCGCCACGCCTGGGTGGGCGAAGGGCGCATCGGCAAGGAGGGGTTTGCCGCTATGGTGTGCATGCCAGAACTGTCAGATGTTGCTGCGTGCCTTGAGATGCCCGGTGACGTGCCGATAAAGGACTCGACGAACATCGAACGCCTCCGAAAGCTTCGCGATCAGTGCTCGTGATCACGACACCTGTTGGTAACCGGGCGAATGCGGTTGCCCGAGGCGGGCGACGGCTCTACGATAAGGCGGTCTGACCGCCTGCAATGGACGGCTCTTTTCGTGACGCTACTATCGGATTGAGGAACACGATGGCCTTCTTCCTGATCGGCCGAGGACCCGACGACGACCTGCGGCTCATCAGCGCCAAGTCGTTCGAGACTCGTCAGGCCGCCATGGCCGAGCTGTCGCTCCTCAGCGCCGAGCCGACCTTTGCGCACTGGGACGACGAGGTCAGCGTGATGGACCTCGAATCTGGTGCTCCCGTGCTGCTCGTTCGCTCAGGCGTCGCTGCCGCACCCGCCGCAGAGGCCGTGGTTGCGCCCGTCGATGCCGCCGGTGCTTGGGAGGCCGACCTTCCGCAGGCCGTGGCCGAGGAGCCCGCGCCTGTTGCGGCGACCACTGTGGCCGAGCCGATCCTGATTCCCGCCGGCGTTGTGCCCGAGCCGACACTCACGGCCGAGGAGCCTGCCCTTGCGGCGGCCCCCGAGGCAAGTACGTTCGTCCCCGGCGCGATCGAGGCGCCGTTCTGGGAGCCTCCCTCGGTCGCCCTGATTGAACCTGTGGCCGACGAAGCCATCGCCGATGCAATCGTCCAAGAGGCCCCCAGTGCCGAGCCCGAGCCCGATGTGGAGTCCGGCGTCACAGCTCTCGAGCCCTCAGTTCCCGAGACCGCAGTTGAGTCCGCGCCCGAGCGAGAGCTCGAGGCTGTCGCTCCCGCACAGGTCGCTACCGAGCCCGGCGTCGCCATGGCGGCGACGCCGGAGCCTGTCTCAGACGTTTCGGTCGCCGCCCCAGCTGTCGACGAGAACGACGAGCTGCGGGCCGCTATTCTGCGCACGACCGAGCACATGAGCGCCGAAGGCGTCGTGCCTCCAGAGTCCGTGGGGCTTGTGCCCGCCGAGTCGCAAGCTTTCCCCGAGACCGAGCCGGAGACCGCATCTCAGGAGCCCGAGGTAGCGCAGGAGCCGTCGGCGCCGCCCAGGGTCGGGTTCTGGCCGTGGGCACGCGCCGCGAACTCTTCGGATGCCGAGGGCACCGGCGTGGCCCCTGAGGTCGCGGGCGTGTACGACGCGCTCCAAGAGCCTGCGACCGAGCTGCCCGAGCCCGACGTCGAGACTGCGCTTCGCAATGCCGTTCTGCTGCCCGCCGGTGAGGTCGCTGCTGCCCCCGACCACGGCGCTGAGCCGCATCTTCCCATGAGCAGCCTGCCGGCGCCCGAGGCGGGCGCATTTGTACCGCCTGTCGACGCCGAGAGCGTGGATTCTTCCGACTTCATCCTCGACCTGGATGCGGTGGAGTCGGCGCCCGTCGAGACTGCCGACGCGGCGGCGTCGCCGGTTGCCCCGGCACCCTCGGCGAGTGACGCATGGTCGCTCGGAGGCCCCGAGACTTCTGCGGCGCCCGAGCCATCAGCCGGCGGGCAGACGCCCGAGGTCAATCCGGAGCCAGTCGCCGCTGTTTCTTCGCTGCAGGACTACACCTGCGAGGACTGCGTCTACGTCACGACCTGCCCCAACCGCGACCAGCGTCTCCCGAAGGACTGCGGCAGCTTCCAGTGGCGGTGATTGTGGGTGCTCCCGGCGGACAGTCGTTTCCGTTCTCGGCGATCGTTGGCCAGGAGACACTTAAGCTTGCACTGCTTCTCAACGCCGTCGACCCCAGGGTCGGCGGCGTTCTCATTCGCGGGGAGAAGGGGACAGCCAAGTCCACTGCGGTTCGCGCTTTGCGCTCGCTGTTGCCGCCCATCACTATCGTGTCCGGTTGCAGGTTCGCCTGCGACCCTGCGGACGCCCCATCGTGGTGCGATGAGTGCTGCGAGCGCTCTGGCGCCGGGCCCTTGCCCACCGAGCAAGCAGCGGCGCGGCTCGTCGAGCTGCCAGTCTCGGCCACAGAGGACCGCATAGTCGGTACCTTGGACTTCGAGCACGCCATCAAGCGGGGAGAGAAGCGCTTCGAGCCCGGGCTGCTGGCCAACGCCAACCGGGCGATTCTCTACGTAGACGAGGTCAACCTGCTCGACGACCACCTCGTCGACACTCTTCTGGACGCCGCTGCCATGGGTGTGAACAGCGTCGAGCGCGAGGGCGTCTCCTTCCGGCACCCAGCGCGCTTCATGCTGATCGGAACGATGAATCCGGAGGAGGGAGAGCTCAGGCCACAGCTTCTTGACCGCTTCGGGCTATGCGTCGATGTCTCGGGCGTTCAAGACCCCGGGGCACGCGTCGAGATCGTCCGCCGCCGACGTGACTTCGATGCCAATCCGGTCGCGTTCTGCGCCCGTTGGGCTGATGACGAGGCCGAGCTGACCGCAAGTATCGAGCGTGGCCGAGCGCTTCTACCGAGCGTTACCGTCTCCGACGAGCTGCTCCTCGCGATCGCCAACCTTGCGCTCTCCGTGGGAGTGGACGGCCATCGCGCCGATCAAGCCATGGCCCGTGCGGCCGCCGCGCTCGCGGCGCTTGAAGGCCGAGAGGTGCCGACCGTTTCCGATGTGAGCCGAATCGCCCCACTCGTGCTCGCCCACCGAGTTCGCCGCACGCTCTTCGACGAGCCGCGGATCGACTCGGTCGCCATGGCCGCCTTGATCGCCACTTCGCTGGGCAGCGACAACGACCAAGCCGATGACGAGCAGAATGCCATCGCAGACGACACGATGCTTAGCGCGGGACAGGCAGCAATCTGGGAGACGGCTCCGGACCCACGACAGCCCGTCGACGAACCATCCCCACGAGCCCGGATTGCGATTCCGGATGAGCGCGAGAACCGTGTGGATTACATGAGATCGGAAGGTCGCCGACGCCAGGCTGTCTCGGCCGAATCCCGGGGGCGTCATACTGGTAGCCGCGCGAGTGCCGAGGGCACCGAGCGCGCTGACATCGCCCTCGAGGCGACGCTACGGGCAGCCGCACCCAATCAGTCCTCCCGCAACGCGGCAAACGGGCTGGCGCTGCAGATCGAACGCTCAGAGATTCAGCAGAAGGTTCGGCGCCACAAGGCGGGAACGACCATCGTGTTCTGTGTGGATACGAGCAGTTCGATGGGCACGGCCGCTCGAGTCGCCGCCGTGCGTACCGCGGTGGTCGACCTGTTGCATGACGCCTACCGGCGCCGAGACCGTGTCGCCGTCGTCGCGTTTCGCGGAGATAGCGCCGAGGTGTTGCTCGCACCAACAGCCAGCATCCAGCTCGCCGAGATGCGCCTGCGCGACCTGACAACTGGGGGATCGACGCCACTAGCCGCAGGGCTGCTCACGAGCATGGAGGTCGTCGAGCGGGAGCAACGCCGCGATCCCGACGTCGTCGGGTGGATCGTCGTGCTCTCCGATGGGAGGGCGAATGTCGGTCTCTCTGGGGGTGTCGGCAGCGCTGACGCGCTTGCAGCGGCCGTGCGTATGAAGGCGGCGGGGGTGCATGCACTTGTGGTGGACGTCGCAGGCTCAGATCAACCGTCCGGACCAGCGCGGGAGATTGCGACCGCGGCGGGTGCTCGCTACGTCAAGACGGGTGACGGGGGTCACACGCTTGCCGCGTCGGTGCGAAGTGTCGTTCATAACGCGTAAAGCAGCGGGCGAATCGTACCGATACAATGAAGCACGTGCGCTGTTTGTAGACGCGGCTTGATCCTGATATGAGGGGGAACTCAGCAATGACACGCACTGTGCGCCGCTTTGTAGTCGTCCTAGTCGTAGCCCTGGCGCTCTTCGGCATCTTCGCCTCAACGGCTCTTGCCGCCCTCGAGGACACGCCGACTCCCACGCTCGGAACGTCCAAGACCAACCCCAGTTGGGGAGTCGACGCGTGGTGGAGAGGTGGCTGGGGCAACAGCCTCTACCCCGAGTTCACGCTTAACCCGCCTCCGATGACCGAGGACACCGATGGATACCTCATCGGCTTTCTATACGCGGTCGACAGAAGTCTTGTGACGCCCATCGACACGACGCATCCCGGGAACTACTACCGCGCCGACTGGCCCGTCGCGACTGGCGCCACCGGTGGCACGTCGACAGACCACACAATCGACATGCTGGGTGTGTATCAGAACCCGCCTGCAGGCGGCTGGCGGGCGCAGCTTCCGGCAGAGCACACGCCTCTTGAGGGCTGGTGGGTCTTCCACTACAAGTTCTTCTCAAACTTCCGCTACGCTGCCAACCAGTGGGATCCGGTATTTGGCATCGACCAGACTCCACCTCGAGCCGTCACTGGCCTGAACGTCACGACGGGGCTCACTAGTTCGACGGTGACAACCTGGACGCCTGCAACGCGGGCCCACATCACATGGAACCCGGGCGACCTTCCTGGTCAATATGATGATCTGTCCGGCATCGGGTACTACCAAGTCATGCTAGACGACAAGCCCTACGTGCCGGAGACCTCATCCAGTCCTACACTCGGCCGAGTCTATGGCTCGCAAGCTTTCGTCATCGCGCCGTCGTTCACGATCGAGAACATGCCGGCAGGCGCGCACAAGATATCAATCGTCCCTGTTGATAGAGCGACCAACCCTGGGCCTGCAGCGAGCCAGATGTTCTACTCGGACCCGGACACTCCCACGATCTCTTTCACGTCCCCAACCACGAGCATTCTGTCGATGAAGAGCATCTTCTCAGTCGACGCGAGCGACGCCGCAGGACCGCCCGTTGTCACCATGGCTCTGGATGGTTCGGGGCTTACGACGCTGACTGCCGCGCCGTACTCCTACAAGCCGGACCTCAGCGCCCTGGGCAGCGGGACTCACACGCTAACTGCAACCGCCACGGATCACCTCGGCAGGACCGTCACCATCACCAAGACTGTCAGCTTCAGCAACACGATCACGTCGGCCGGTTTCATGACCACCGGCCCGTCCGAATTGGTTGACCTATCACCCGATGCCGACATCTGGACGAACAACGTCCATCCGAGCTTCGCTCTTGCGACCGGCTCCGAAATCGCAACACTCGAGGCGGATTCGGGCGGAACTGCCGCCGGCATGCTCTATGACCTTCGACGTGTTCTCGAACCGATTGATGCGTCAACGCCGGATGCGTACTACCGTTCTTGGCGCCCCGGCGCTGGGGACTGGGCCACGCACATGGACGCGACTGTGGACCTCGGGAGTGTCATGGCGTATCCGCCGCCCGGCGGCTGGCCCGCCCCCGAACCGGGCGTAGAGCAGCCGGTGGAGGGCATCTGGTATCTGCAGTACAAGGGTTTCCTTGACAACGGCTGGGCAGAGTCCGCGACCAACTACGTGAAGTTCGGCGTCGATGTCACGCCACCCAGCACCGTCGATAGCCTGGCTGCATCCCCGACCACGGACACTGCAATGGCGGGGTCCGTAACCGCGGGCACACGAGTCCATATCACGTGGTTGACAAAGGACTATGACGCGCTCTCCGGTGTGGCCTACTACCAGGTCTTGCTCGACGGCGTCCCAGCCATTCCTGAAGGGTCGGGAGACCCACAAGGACGCGTCTTCGACATCCCGGGCCGTGCCGAGCCGGCTGTCACCATTGAGAACTTGACTCCCGGCCAGCACCTCATCGAGGTGTACGCAGTCGATCGTGCCGGCAATGTCGGGAAGTCCGTCAGCACAACCGTGTTCTCTGACCCCGATGTGCCCCAAATCGCGTTCGTCAGGCCTTCAGGCGACCAGCTCGGCGTGAACGCCTCACTCGAGGCCTCGGCCAGCGATATTGGCGGCGTGAAGTCGGTCGTCTTCCAGCTCGATGGAACGACTGTCCTTACCAAGACCTCGGCGCCGTACTCCGGAACAGCTGACTTGAGCGCCTTCGGTCCCGGGACCCACACTCTCACCGCAACGGTGACGGACATGTATGGACGACAGACTTCGGTGAGCAAGCAGGTCACGCTGGACAAGACGCCGCTGACCATCAGTGGCTTCGGAATCAACTACACGCTGTTCTATCCGATCAAGCGGGACAAGTACCGTGACAACCTGACCATCTCGTTTACGACTAGCAAGGTCTCCTCGGCCAGGGTGCTCGTCACGAACTCGTCTGGGGCGGTGGTTCGGACGCTGACCAAGTCGGCGATCGCCGGAAAGAACTCGCTGACATGGGATGGTAAGTGGAGCGCGGACAACAAGGCGCACACCGGCACGTTCTACATCCAAGTGACCGCCACGGACTCGTCCGGCAACTTCACGGCAACGGGCAAGCTCAAGACCGCGATCAAGAACTACCAGATCATCGTCTCCAGAGGCAAAGCGAAGGTGATCTCTCGCTAGCGCATTGAGTGCCCCACGGAACGCCAACGGGCGGTCCTCCGCCAAGGAGGGCCGCCCGCTTCGCGTCGTACAGGGGAGTGGGCCGATAAGCGGGGTCCTGTCGTGGACGACCATTTATCTAGGACCATCGTCGCCGATGGCCTCAAGCGGGCATACCCGAGCGTCGGTCGGGCCGACCTTAACCGCTCCTATTTGCCCTTGCTCCGAGTGGGGTTTGCCAAGCCGCCATGTTGCCATGACGCTGGTGCGCTCTTACCGCACCGTTTCAGCTTTTCCTCCGCCGAGCGAACCCGGCGAGGGAGTTTTCTTTTCTGTGGCACTTTCCGTCGGCTCGCGCCGACCTGCCGTTAGCAGGCACTCTGCCCTATGGAGCCCCGACTTTCCTCACGCACCATTGCGGGCACGCGCGGCCGTCTAGCCCACTCCGTCGCCCATTCTAGCAGCGCCGTTGCGCAGTCGCCGAGAATGGCGAAAGCCGCCCCGCAAAGGACGGCCCTCGGTGATCTCACGGCGGCCTAGGCCTGGTCGTGACGTCCCTGCGCCTGCAGCTTCGCCCAGGTATCCTTCAACGTCAGTGTGCGGTTGAACACGAGCGAGCTTGCCGTCGAGTCCGGGTCTGCACAAAAGTAGCCGAGCCGCTCGAACTGAACGGTCTGGCCCACAGGCAGCTCGGCGAGCGTGGGCTCGACGAAGCAGCCGCGGCGCACGACCTCAGACTCGGGGTTGAGACCTTCGAAGAGGTCGGCTCCGTCGGCACCAGGGAAGGGCGTCGCAAAGAGGTGGTCGTAGAGCCTCACCTCGGCGGGCACGGCGTGAGCGGCCGACACCCAGTGCAAGGTTGCCTTCGGACGACGACCATCCGGAGCGGCGCCACCGCGAGTTTCGGGATCGTATGAGCAGCGAAGCTCGATGATGTTGCCCGCGGCGTCCTTCACGACCTCGTTGCACGTCACGAAGTAGGCAGATCGCAGTCGGACCTCACGGCCCGGCGCGAGGCGGAAGAACTTCTTGGGCGGGTCCTCCATGAAGTCATCGCGCTCGATCCATAGCTCGCGAGTGAACGGCACTTTGCGCGTGCCTGCCGACTCGTCCTCCGGATTGTTGGGCGCGTCCATCTCCTCGACCAGATCGTCCGCGTAGTTCTCGATGACCACCTTCAGAGGATCGAGCACGCCGAAACGACGAGGGGCCTTCCTGTTGAGCACGTCGCGCATGGCATGCTCGAGCAGCTCGACCTCGACCACGCTGTCTGCCCGAGCAACACCGATCATCGCCGCGAAGTCGCGCATTCCCTCGGCGGGGAAGCCGCGTCGGCGCAGGCCGGATAGGGTTGGCATGCGGGGGTCGTCCCATCCGCGCACGTGGCCCTCGTTGACGAGCTTCAGAAGTACGCGCTTCGAGAGCACCGTGTGAGTGACGTTGAGCCTTGCGAACTCATACTGGTGCGGCCGAGACGGCACCGGCAGGTTCTCGATGAACCAGTCGTAGAGCGGTCGGTGGTCCTGGAACTCCAACGTGCAGATCGAGTGGGTGATGCCCTCGATCGCATCGGACTGCCCGTGTGCGAAGTCGTAGGTGGGGTACACGCACCATGCGTCGCCCGTCCTCGGGTGCTCGGCATGTACGATCCGGTACATGATCGGGTCTCGCAAGTTGATGTTGGGCGCAGCCATGTCGATCTTGGCGCGTAGCACTCGCGACCCATTGGGAAACTCGCCTGCACGCATGCGGGCAAACAGGTCGAGGCTCTCCTCGGCGGCGCGGTCACGCCAGGGGCTGTTGGTTCCTGGTTGGGTCAGGGTTCCCCGATGCTCACGAATCTCATCGGCAGAAAGGTCGTCGACGTAGGACTTGCCGTCCTTGATGAGGCCGACGGCCCACTCGTAGAGCTGCTCGAAGTAGTCCGAGGCGTAGAAGAGGTTCTCGCCCCAGTCGAATCCGAGCCAGTGCACATCGTCCTTGATCGCGTCGATGTACTCTTGCTCTTCCTTGGTGGGGTTGGTGTCGTCGAAGCGAAGGTGGCACCGACCGCCAAACTCCTGTGCCACGCCGAAGTTCAGGCAGATCGACTTAGCGTGGCCAAGGTGGAGGTAGCCGTTGGGCTCGGGAGGGAAGCGCGTGACGACCGTCTGATGCCGGCCTTCGCGCAGGTCAGCGGCGACGATCTCGCGGATGAAATCCGAGCGTTCTGAGGGTGATGCGGTTTCTGTGTCCATGGTCGTCGAGGATACCAGATGACAGCACGTTTCGAGGCCTAGCGCACGGCTCTCGGCGGCCCTACCGGCCTCGGTGATCGCCGGCGAAACGAAGAAGCCCCCTCCAACAGTCGCCTGTCGAAAGGGGGCTTCGGTATCACTTGGTAGCCCGTACGGGATTCGAACCCGTGATCTCCGCCTTGAGAGGGCGATGTCCTAAACCGCTAGACGAACGGGCCAAGCTGGCTGGGGCACTAGGGCTCGAACCTAGACTTTTCGGTACCAGAAACCGACGTGTTGCCAATTACACCATGCCCCAGCATTTGGACCACGCCCACGTGCGGCGCGAAAAGGTATGTTACGGACGGCTCAATGCCGTGTCAAGGCGTCTGACGGACTCGTCCCTGCCGAGAAGTTCGAGCGATTCGAAGAGCGGTGGCGAGACCGTCGAACCGGTGATTGCCACCCGAATCGCCTGGAACACGATCTTGGGCTTGAGCTGGAGCCGCTCTGGCAGATCTCGCAGTGCAGCTTCGATTGAGGTCGCACTCCACTCGCACTCGGCGAGCACCCGCGACGCCGCGGACAACGTCGGGCCCGCGTCATCGTTGGCGAGCACCTTCTCGCGCGCTGACTCTTCGATCGGCGGCATCGCGAAGAGGAATGCGACCCGGCCTGCAACCTCGTCCAGACGCTTGGTTCGCTCGGCGATCAGCGGGGCAAGGCGCTCGAACCAGGAGCGGCGCTCGGCGACATCGGCAGCGGTTGCCAA
>JARLGT010000129.1 GCA_031292615.1 Coriobacteriia bacterium
CTGGGCGTGCGACGCATGGCCGAGCGCCACGCGATCGTGCGACGCCTCCACGCGGTCGAGACGCTCGGCTCCACCACGTTCATCTGCACCGACAAGACCGGCACGCTGACTCGCAACGAGATGGCGGTGCGCCGGATACTCGTGGGGATCGACGCCGCGAGCGTCACCGCCGAGCCGCGCGTGCAGCCCGACACGCAGGCGCCCTTCGCAGCCGACCTGGAGCTGCTGCTGACGATGGCGGCGTCGAACAACGACACCCACGTCGGTCCCGACGGCGTGTTGCTCGGCGACCCGACGGAGACGGCGCTGCTAGCCGCCGCGCAGACGCTGAGCGCCGATGGCCCGCGCCCGCAGCGCGTCGACGAGCTGCCGTTCGACTCGCAGCGCAAGCGCATGACCACGGTGCACGACGTCGACGGCGTCCGCGTCGCGTTTACCAAGGGCGGCGCCGATGTGGTGCTCGCGCTGTGCACGCGTGCGCTCGTACGAGGCCAGACCGTCGCGCTCGACGACGACCTGCGCGCGCGCATCCACACGAGCAACGCCGAGTTCGCCGATGCGGGCTTCCGCACGCTCGCCTTCGCGACGCGCGAGCTCGGCGAGGGGGGCTGGGGCGGAGCCGGCGCGCTCGCCGGTGCGGACGGCGCCTCGGCCGCTGTCAGCCCCGTGCTCGACCCGGCACTCGTCGAGCGCGACCTGACGTACGTGGGCATCCTCGGGCTGGTCGACCCTCCACGCGCCGAGGTACCGGCCGCGCTGGCCGAATGCCGCCGAGCGGGCATCCGAGTCGCGATGATCACCGGCGACCACGCGCTTACGGCGCGCGCGATCGCACGCGACATCGGCCTGCTCGGCGAGGGGGGCTCGCGGCGCGTCATCGACGGGCCCGAGCTCGGGGCGATGAGCGACGAGGACCTTGCGGCAGCCGTGTGCGACACCCGCGTGTACGCTCGCGTGAACCCGGAACACAAGCTGCGCATCGTCGAGGCGCTCAAACGAAGCGGCGAGATAGTTGCGATGACGGGCGACGGCGTCAACGATGCACCAGCGCTCAAGCGCGCCGACATCGGCGTGGCAATGGGCCGCGTGGGCACCGACGTCGCACGCGACGCGAGCGATCTGGTGCTAGCCGACGACGACTTCGCCACCATCGTGCACGCTGTGGAGCTGGGCCGCGTCGTCTACGACAACCTACGCAAGGTCATCCTCTTCCTGCTGTCCTGCAACATGAGCGAGGTGCTGGTCGTCTTCCTCACCGCGCTGTTCTCCCCCTCCACCGCTTTGCTGCCACTGCAGCTGCTGTGGATCAACCTGGTCACCGACGGGCTGCCCGCGCTCGCCCTCGGCGTCGATCCGAGCGACCCGGGCGTCATGGACCGCCCGCCGCGCGACGCGAGCAAGTCGATTCTCTCGGCGGGGCGTCAGCTACAAGTGGCGTGGCAGGGGCTCGTCATGACGGCGACGGTGCTCGGGCTCTACTACTTCGTCGCGCCACACATCCCTGGAACCACCGCCAGCGAGGCAAGAACGATGCTCTTCAGCGCGCTCGTGCTCACGCAGCTGCTTCACGCGTTCGACTTCCGGCGCGCCAGCGCAACCGTCTGGCACCCCAGCTCGCTGAAGAACCGCTGGCTGGTGCTCTCTTTGTGTGGGTCGATGGCGCTGCAAGCGGCTATCATCTACGTACCAGCGCTTTCCGAGGTCTTCAAGACGGCGCCACTCACGGGGGTGCAGTGGGCGGCCGTCATCGGCTCTGGTCTGCTCGCAGTCGTCGTGATCGACGCCTCCAAGCTGTTCGTCCACCACCAGCGATTCCCCCGAGGAGCTCGCTCATGACCGACGCCGCGACCCAGAGCCAAGATCCGCGAGATCTGAGTCACGCAGAGATCGCTCTGTTCGCTCACGAGCTCCGGGGCGCGCTGACCGTGATTGCTGGCTACACCGCCCTGTTGCGCCATCCGCTGACGGGAAAGGAGCGAGAGGCCGCCCTCGACGGCATCGAGCGGGCGATCGCTCGCGCCGACGTGCTGTGTGGAGACGCGCTCGAAGGCCACGCCCCGACGCCGGCGACTGCACGCGTCCTTGACCCCGTCTCGGTCACGGAACTCGCCGAGCAGACCGCGGCCGACCAGCACTCGGCAACCGGCCGCGACATCCGAGTACGCATCGAGACGCCGGTCGAACTGGTCGTCAAGGGCGACGGGCAGGCGCTGGCGAGGGTTCTCGGCAACCTCGTGGGGAATGCGGCAAAGTATTCGCCGGCTGACACGCCGCTCGACGTGTGCGTGACGCGCGAGGTGCGTCCGTTCTTGGGCGACGCCGCCGTCATCGAGGTTGCCGACCGAGGCCCCGGCATTCCCGCCGAGATGCGGGAGCGGGTCTTCGAGCCGTTCGAGCGCCTCGTGCGCGACGCCGAGACCCCCGGCACAGGGTTGGGGCTCGCTATCGTTAAAGACGTCGTGGTCGCCCACCACGGCAGCGTCGAGATCCTCGATCGCGAAGGCGGCGGCACGGTAGTGCGCATCGAGTTGCCCGCCGAGGTCGTCGGCGCGTACTAGCGGCCGACCGCGCGCTACGCTCGCGCCAACGCCTCGTTCCAGCGCGCCATGAGGTCGCGCGTGATCGGGCCCGGCTTCCCGTCGCCAACCGGTGCGTCGTCGAGGCGCACGATCGGCACGACTCCCCGGGTGGTCGACGTCAGGAAGACCTCGTCGGCCGTCAGCGCCTCGGCCAGCGCGATATCGCCCACGACAACCTCGTAGTCGTCCATCGCCATCTCCAGCACGAGCGAGCCGACCGTCCCCCACAGCACGCAGTCCGCTGGCGCGTGGATGCGGCCGTCGCGCACGAAGTAGACGCTCGCGCTTGCGGCTTCGAAGACGTTCTCGCCGTCGTGATAGAGCAGGTCCATAGCGCCGGCCTCGGCGGTCCTATCGCGATTGCGCAGCATCGTGAGGTAGCCGGTCGTCTTGGCCTCGGGCAGTTCTCGCTTGTGCCGCTCGGTGAGCAAGGCGCCGCCGGATTCGTAGAGCGAGGCTGGCGGCTCGTGCAGCTCGTGGGTGAGGATGAAGAACGTTGGCGTCGCCGGATCGAAAGCCATGCCGTCGGGCGAGACTCCGCCCGTCAAGACGAGTCGCACCGTGGCCTCTGCGTGCCCGTTGAGCTCGAGCAGCTCGTCGATGACAGCCGCAATCTCCTCGTCGGAGGCCGAGACTGCCAGCCCCAGCTTCTCGGCAGAGGCGCGGAGGCGTTGCAGGTGCTCGGCGAGCAGGAACGGCCGCCCATTGACGGTACGCAGCAGGTCGAAGACCGCGTATCCGCGCAGCAGACCGATGTCGAGCGGCGAGATGGCAGCATCTTCCTGCAGGAGGATGCGGCCGTTGAGATAGATGTGTTGTTTAGCCATACCGGCAGTTCTACCACATCGCTCAAAGAGAGGCGGCGCCGATCTGCTCGGCACCGCCTCTCGAAAGCTGATTCGCGATGCGCGAGGCGCTCGCAGCCTCGCTCCTATGCGAGCGGCTCCAGCTTCGCCGAGAAGTGCCGCAGGAACGGCGCCTGCTCCACGATGCGATAGCCCGGCAGCGACTCGCGCTGCTCGAAGGCCGCCGTGACAACCTCGATAACGTAGTCCATGTGGCTTTGCGTGTAGGTGCGGCGCGGGATGGCCAGCCGCACGAGCTCGCGCGGACCGTCCGACTCGGCGCCGGTCTCGGGATCGTGCGTGCCGAACATCAGCGTGCCGATCTCGCAGGCACGCACGCCACCCAGCTCGTACATCGCGTTGGCTACCGAGACGCCCGGGAACTGCGTGGGCGCCAGATGCGGAGCGAAGCGCTTGGCATCGAGGTAGATCGCGTGCCCGCCGGTCGGCCACAGGAGAGGGACGCCGGCGTCACGCAGGTGTTGGCCCACGTAGTGCGTGGAGGCGATGCGGTAGTTCAGGTAGTCCTCGTCGACGGCTTCCTGCATGCCGATGGCGAGCGCCTCGAGATCGCGTCCGGACAGGCCGCCATACGTCGGGAATCCCTCGGTGAGGATGAGGAGCACCTTCTCCTCTTGAGCGAGCGCCGCGTCGCGAGTGGCCAGGAAACCGCCCATGTTGACGATGGCGTCCTTCTTGGCGCTCATCGTGCAGCCCTCGGCCAGATCGCACATCTCGCGCACGATCTCGCGCACGGTCTTGTCGGCGTAGCCGGGCTCGCGCTGCTTGATGAGGAACGCGTTCTCGGTGATGCGGCAAGCGTCAAGGTAGAGCGGCGTGTTGTGCTCACGGCAGACCGCAGCGACCTCGCGCATGTTGCCCATCGAGACCGGCTGGCCGCCGCCCGAGTTGTTGGTGACGGTCATCATGACCAGCGGGATGCGGTCGACGCCGTACGCGGCGAACGCCGCTCGCAGACCCTCGACGTCCATGTCGCCCTTGAACGGGAAGTCGCTGTCCATGTCGGCGAGCTCGGAACTCGGGAGGTCGAGCGCGAGCGCGCCTCGGAACTCGACGTTGGCGCGGGTTGTGTCGAAGTGGCTGTTGTTGGGGACGACGTCGCCTTCCTTGCACATCACGCTGAACAGGATGCGCTCAGCGGCGCGGCCTTGATGCGTGGGGATGATGTGCTCGAAGCCGGTGATGTCGTTGACCGAGTCGCGGAAGTGGAAGTAGCTCGGGCTGCCGGCGTAGCTCTCGTCGCCGCGCATGATGCCGCCCCACTGATTGGCGCTCATTGCGCCGGTGCCGCTGTCCGTGAGCAGGTCGATGATCACGTCGTCGGAGCGCAGGGCGAAGATGTTGTAGCCCGCGGCTTTGATCATGTCCTTGCGTTGCTCGGCGGTGGTCATCTTGATCTGTTCGACGACCTTGATGCGGAACGGTTCGATGATTGTCTTGAACATGGCGCCTCCCGGTGCCACTTTGCGCGGCTCATTCTGAGAAGCTCGCGCGTACCGAGAGACAGTGTAGCGGCACATCGCGCAAACGGACGCACCGATTCGGCGGAGTTAGCGCCGAGATGCTTTCGATTCGAAGCTGCCGAGCGACCCTCGGGCCGCGTCAGACTACCGCCGAGGCGTGAGCGCCGACTCGACCAGCATCGTGCACAGCGCTGGGAACTCGATGCCGGCGGCACGCGCAGCGTCGGGCACGAGCGACGTCGAAGTCATGCCCGGGATCGTGTTGACCTCGAGCAGCCAGACCGTGCCGTCTTCCTCGACGATGGTGTCGGCGCGCGAGATACCTCGGCAGCCCAGTAGCTTGTGTGCGGCCACGGCCAGGCGCTGGCACTCCTCGGCGGCGGCGGCGCTCACTCGCGCAGGGATGATGTGCTTGCTAATGCCCGGCAGGTACTTGGAGTCGTAGTCGTAGAACTCGTGCTCCGGGACGATCTCGAGCGTCGGCAGTGCGGTTGCGTCCTCGTTGCCGAGAACCCCGATCGTGACCTCGACGCCCTTGACGAAGCGCTCGACGAGCACCTCTCGGTCGTAGCCGAACGCCTTTTCGATTGCGCCGGGTAGCTCGGCGGCCGAGTGGACGATCGTCATGCCCACGCTCGAGCCCTCGTTGGCCGGCTTGACCACGGTCTTCTCGCCCAGTGAATCGACCAGCGCGCCAATCTCGTAAAGCTCGCCTCGGCGGAGCACGGCGTAGTCGGGCGACTGCAATCCAGCATGCGCGAAGAACTGCTTGCTCTTCACCTTGTCGATAGCCAATGCGCTGGCCAGCACTCCGGAGCCGATGTAGGGCAGTTCGAGGAGCTCGCACAGTCCCTGGACGGTGCCGTCCTCGCCGTAGCGCCCATGCAGCACGATGAATGCGACGTCGGCCTCGGTGCCCGCCAGCGTCGCAACGAACTCGTCGTCGCCCGCGTCGATGTCGACCACGTCGAAGCCCGCCGAGTACAGCGCCTTGGACACCTGCGCGCCGCTGTTCAGCGAGACTTCGCGCTCGGCGGAGCGACCGCCCATGAGCACGGCGACGCGGATCTCCTCGGGATTGATCGTCACAACGAGCCCCTCTCTTGGCACTAGAACGGGCGGCCAAGCCTCAGATAGTCGACCAACATCAGCGCGCCGATCCAGATCATCGCGCCGATCAGCGTAGCCAAGGCGCCCTTCAACAGCGCCGAGATGAACATGAGCCCGATGCGGCGATTCTCGCGACCGATCCACGAGGCGAGCCAGACGATCAGCAGCAAGACCGGCCCAACTGCAAGCAGCACGAGCCCGCCGAGCATGCTCATCGTGTAGAGGTTCGTTTCGTAGGCAGCCTGGCCTACGGGAAGCATCTGGAGCTGCCAGACGGCGTACGCGGCGGCGCCGAGCCACACCACGAGGTAGCCGACGAACGGCCACCAGGAGACCGTCGTGCGCGGACCGACGACGCCCTGGAGCGCGGCTTCGTCGCCTTCGGCTGCGGCGACGGCTGCTGCTTCGGCGCCTTCGGGGGCAGCGCCCTCAGCTCCGGCTTCGGCGCCTTCGACTGCGGGCTCCTCGCCCTCGGCAGCTACGACGGCCTCACCCTCAGCGGTCACTGCCTCGCCTTCAGCTCCGGGAGCCGCCACCACGTGCTCGCCCTCTGTCGCCACGGTGCCCGGCGCGATGTCGTCGAGCGACTCGCCGGCGGTGGCGGCCGGGGCGGCGACTGCGGCAGCGCCCGCGAGCAGGGCGGCTTCGGCCGGAAC
>JARLGT010000130.1 GCA_031292615.1 Coriobacteriia bacterium
CTCGGCGTCCACCACCTACACCGCACCGTTCCTCGTCTCCGGCGAGGGCACCAACACGATCCAGTACGCCTCCACCGACGGGGCCGGCAACGTGGAGGCCACCAAGACCGCACTGGTGCGCATCGACCGCGTCGCACCGACGGTGGGCGACAACGCCCCCGTCGGCTGGACCAACACCTTCCCGACGATCCTGCTGTCCTCGGCTGACTCCGGCTCGGGCACGGCGAGCATGCTCTACAGCACCGACCTGTCCGACCCGAGCCGGCCCTACACGCCGGCCGGCGTCGTGCCGTCCAGTGAGGGCACGACCACGCTGCGCTACAAGGCCATCGACGCGGTGGGCAATGTCTCGGCGACCGCCAGCGCCACCGTGCTCGTCGACCGGACGCCGCCAGTGACGAGCGACGACGCGACGTCTGGCTGGGTCACGGGGGCAAGAGGGCTTCACCTCAGGGCCAGCGATGCGCTCTCCGGCGTCGCCTTTACTGAGTGCTCTATCGACGGCGCACCGTTGACCACACAAGTCGGGCCTGTCTTTGTAGCCGGCGACGGTGCCCACAACGTGCGCTACCGGTCGACAGACGTTGCAGACAATGTCGAGCAGCTGCGCTCGACACAGGTGTATATCGACTCCACCCCGCCGAGCAGCTCGTGCAATGCGAGCGCGACATATACCACGACTGCGACGATCTCCATAGTGTCCACCGACGCGCTCTCAGGCGTCGCCAAGACCGAGTATGCACTCGACGATCAGGCATGGACTACCGGCTCAACGCTTACCACGAGTGCATTCGGCTCTCACATCCTGCACTACCGCGCGGTCGATGTGGCTGGCAACGTAGAGGCCACTGAGGCTGCTTCGTTCGCCATCTACACGACGAAGCGCTTCGAGAACACTGACCCTGGAATCACTTATCAGGGCGGTTGGACGACCAACCTGAGCAGCTCGCGGTCCGGTGGAGACTGGGCCTACACAAACATCGCTGGAACGTCGGCCTACATGACCTTCCGCGGCACGGCGATTCAACTCATCTCCTCCATAGGCTCCGGCTTCGGCATCGCAAAGGTGACGCTCGACGGAACCAACTCGACGCTGGTCGACTTCTACTCGCCCACCTCGAAGCATCAGCAAGTGTGCTGGACCGCGACCAAGCTGGCTGAGCGCAACCACACGCTCAAGATCGAGTGGACCGGTACGCACAACGCCGCCTCGACCAGCCCGGCGTTCGGCATCGATGCCTTCGATATCACGGGCTTGCCCGTCCCAGATGTGACCCCGCCAGTCACGACGTCTGACGCGAGCGGCGCGTGGCGCTCGACTCCCGCGACTGTGACACTCACCGCAACGGACACTGACACCTTCGTGCGCTCGACTCGCTACAGCATCAACGGATCGGCCGGCACTACCTACACGGCCCCATTCGCGGTCAGCAGTGAGGGCACCACCACAATCCAGTACGCATCAACTGACGGGGCTGGCAACGTCGAAGCGACGAAGACGGCTCTGGTTCGGATCGACCGCGTCGCGCCGGTCAGCTCTGTAGACGCCACCTCTGGATACGTCACCACGGCCACCATCAACATCACTCCGGTCGATGCTGGTTCGGGTACGGCCGCGTCGCAGTACAGCCTGGACGGATCGTCGTGGACCACGGGGTCTGTCGTGACCACCACCACGTCCGGAAGCCACACGCTGAACTACCGATCCATCGACAACCTTGGAAACACGGAGGCCACAAAGACCGCGGCATTTACCGTCTACTCAGTCTCTCGCTTTGAAAACACCGACCCGCGCATTTACTACCAAGGTGCCTGGTCCATCAACAGCAGCACGCTTAGGTCAGGCGGCGACTGGGCTTTCACCAACCTGTCTGGCACAGCTACGTACATGACGTTCCACGGAATGTCAGCATCACTGATCTCGTCCAAGGGCCCGGCGTATGGCATCGCCCGCGTTACTCTCGATAGCGCCGAGACCACGATGGTCGACTTCTACTCGTCCACGTCGAAGCATCAGCAAGTGGTGTGGGACTCGGGCATGCTGCAGAACGGTGATCACACGATCAAGGTCGAGTGGACGGGAACGCAGAATGTCCTATCATCGCGGCCGGACTTCGGCATCGACGCGTTCGACATCGCTGGCGCGCCCGTAGCCCACACGACTCCACCTGTCACCACGGCAACCTATCAGACGGCATGGCAGAAAGCTCCCGCAATCCTCAGCCTCAGCGCCACGGACACAGGCAACTTCGTGAGGGGCATCCGGTACGGAATCAACGGCAGCATCAACACCACCTATACGGCGCCTCTGTCCTTCACCGCCGACGGCCAGTACAACGTGTACTTCCGCGCCACCGACGGCGCTGGCAACGTTGAAGCCACCAAGACCGCGCTGGTGCGCGTCGACAACACACCCCCAGTAACGTCGACCAACGCCACAGGCGTCTTCAATGCCGTCGCACCGATTACGCTCACTGCCTCTGACAGCGCCTCCGGTGTGTCGTCGACCTCGTACTCCCTCGATGGCGGAGGCTGGAAGACCGGGACATCGCTCAGCGTCAACACCACAGGCACCCACACGCTTGCATACGCATCTGTCGACAAAGCGGGCAATGCCGAAGCGACCAAAACCGCCTCCTTCACGGTGGCCAGTCTCACACGCATTGAGAACACCGACCCCACCATAGTGTTCGTCGGCAGTTGGACAACGGCTCTCAGTTCGCTGCGCTCCGGAGGGAGCTGGGCGTACACGACTACCAACGGTTCCACTGCGACGCTGAAGTTCAGCGGCACATCCGTCGTTCTAATCACGACCACCGGCTCCTCATGGGGAATCGCAAGCATCACCGTCGACGGTGGAACGCCGTACCAGGTGGACCTGTACACAACGGCCAGCGCGCATCAGAAGGCGGTGTGGAGTCTCGTTGGTCTGACCAACGGTCCCCACACGGTCACTGTCGCCCAATCCGGGCTGAAGAATCCGCTCTCGTCCGGATACGGCATCGGAGTTGACGCGTTCGACATCTCCGGAACCACCTTGGCGCCCTAGCGGTCGCACCTGCCGACAGCGAAAAGCGAGACGCCCGCGAATCCTCGCGGGCGTCTCGTGTGTGCCATGTGGCTACGGCCTAGCCAGACGTCGCCGCCGCATACGCCGGGTCGGCCATCATCTCGCGCATCCAAGCGATCTCGCTCGCCACTCCTTCGCGCAACTGAACCATCGGTTCGTAGCCGAGCTCCTCGCGCGCACGGTCGAGCGAACCCCACGTGTCAGCCACATCGCCCGACTGCGATCCCGTGAACTTCAACTCCAGCGGCGAGCCGAGCTCCTCTCCTATCACGCCAAGTGTTTCGAGAAGTGTCACCCGATGACCTCCTGCAAGGTTGAAGAGAGTGCCTGACTTCGACTCTCCGGCGGCGATCAGCCCCTCGACAATGTCGCCCACAAACGTGAAGTCGCGCGTCTGGGTTCCGTCTCCGTACACGCCAATGGGCCTCCCCTCCAAACCCGCCTTGATAAAGCGGTGGAAGCCCATGTCCGGGCGTTGGCGTGGCCCGAAGACGGTGAAGAACCTCACCGAGACTGCCGGTAGTCCGAAATTCTCCCAGTACAGGTGACAAAGGTGCTCGGCAGCCAGCTTGGTTACGCCGTACGGCGAGAACGGCTGGCAGCGCGACTCCTCGCGCATCGGCAGGTCCAGCGTGTTGCCGTAGACGGACGAACTTGATGCGTACACCACCCGCTGCAGCTCCGCCTCTCGGCACGCCTCAAGAAGAAGCTGTGTCGCGTTGACGTTGTTCTCCGTGTACGTCCTGAACTCCGAGCCCCAGCTAGCACGGACGCCCGCTTGCGCCGCCAGGTGGAAGACGACATCGGCGCGTGCGAGTTCGCGCCTAATCAACTCGTTATCAGCGCCGCCCTCAAGATCCAGTAGAGAGATCTCGTGCAGCGTGTAGCCGGGGTTGCCCTGGGCCTGTACCACATTACGATTCTTGAAGAATCGCGGGTAGTAGTCCTCGAACGAGTCGATGCCAATCACGCGCCATCCTCGCTCCAGCAACGTGTCAGCGAGAGTCGATCCGATGAAACCGGCGGCGCCGGTGATGAAGGCTGTCTTCGTCATCCGAGTCCCTCCTTCGTGTTTGCGTCTGCCGTGTGTGTGCGAGCGGTCCGCTGGGCGACAGCTTCACGAGCCGCGAGCACTGCGAACCGGGAATTCCCGACGATGTAGCGCGAAGCGAGTCGGCGCGGCTCCTGAATCAGCCGGAAGAACCATTCGAGACCGCTTCTCTGCATCCAGATTGGGGCGCGCGGTGTCATTCCCGAGAGAACGTCGAAGCTGCCTCCCACTCCCATCGCAAAGACACGCCCCATCTCGGCAAGATGATCGCGCAAGAGAAGCTCCTTGCGGGGACTCGATATGCCGACGAACAGAACTCGCGCGCCTGACTGTGCAATTGCATCGGCAACCGCGGCGTCGTCTGTGAAGTAGCCGTTCCGATGTCCTGCGATTGTCAGCTTCGGGTAGCGCTCCTGGACTACGGTCACGAACCTTGTCAGAACGTCGTCGGTGGCTCCGAGAAAGTACACCGGCCACCCGGATTCCTCGCACACGCCGAGCAATGCCTGCATCAGATCGATGCCGGCAACCCGCTCTGGGACGGCAAGACCCGCTAGCCGACCGGCCCAGACTATCGACTGCCCGTCTGCGTGAATCACCTCGCAGCCAGCGACTGCGTCGCGCAGCTGTGGCTGGTCCTGCATCATGACGACCTTGCCGGCGTTGATCACGACGTGCTGGACGGGTCGCCGCTCGGCGATCAGCGCCGTGCAGTGCTCGACCGCCTGCGGAAACGTCTCAAGGTCAATGGGTACTCCGAAGAGCAATGATCGCTCGGTCAAGATGAACTCGCGTTTCTCATCAGATGGGCCTCAAGTGGCGGAAGCACGCCAGCTTCCGCCAACACAAGCGAGGAAAGTCCCAGCGCCCAATGCGCCTCGCCCCATCTTAGGAAGTGGCGCTTCCCGCCGATCAAGACGCCCGTCTGGTAACGCGTCTCGCCGGTGACATGGTCGCACAGATTGGTCTCGGACCAGAGCGCGACCCTGCCTGCAAGGCCGCCTGTATCAATGCCGACGGCCGTCATCCGAGCCGCCACATCGACCGCAGTCGCCGCACTGTGGATGTCGTATGGACGGTGGTGCTCGCGATGGTAGTAGGGCGTACCGTCCGCGCCGAAGAACTCGGCCGACCAGGTCCTGACACCTCTCTGGACAATCGTTCTGAGCTTCTCATCCCCAGTGGCAAGCCACAGGAGCATCACGCCATCCAATGGATACGCGGTGTGGAAGTTGTCCACCCACTCCAGACCATCTACTTGGCCGTAGGCCCAGAGTCCGTCGGCGCGCACCGCCTCCAGTGATACGGAGGCGCAGTGTAGTGCCTCGGCCACCCACTCATCCCTACCCGTGATGCGCCCAACCGAGGCCACAACTCCGGCGGCGAGCAGGTTCGCATTGTGGATGAGCGCCGAGGAACCTGGCGCGTACTGGAAGTAGTCACCAGTCGTGTTCGATACCCGCAGGTTTTCGAGCATGTACCTCGCGCCTTTGGTCGCCTCATCGAGCAGCGACTCATCCTCGGTCGCCAGACCAGCCTCGGCCAAGCCTCTCGTCACGAAGAGCGTAGCGATGATATTTGCCGAACCCTGAGGGTAGAACGCCCAGCGGGTCTGCACGTCGAACTCGTAGCCCCAACCACCGCTGGGATCGCGCGCAAGCGCCCGATCGCTCAGCAGGTCGTCTGCCGCTGCACGCACACCCGTGTTGTCTACGATATTTGCGCAGCGCAGCCGCGCGATGGCGCTCAGCCTGCATCCGAGTGTCTTGGCCATGCGGAATGGCTTGATTCCCAGAGGTGCAGACAGCGGGAGCAACCCCCTCTTTCTGAGCTGCACACAGAGTTGACGTGCACGAGCGTTCTTTCCGGCCGCCGCGCGAAGCCAGGGCGATCTCATCGCGTCGAACGGATCGTATCCGGGCCGCGCCAGCCGGGCGGCCGAGAGTGCGGCCTGGTCTGCCCAGGAACGACGCTCGTGCGATCTGTCAGCACCGAGTGCGCGTCGCGCCTCCGGATACAAGATCGCCGGCAACACAGCGCCCTCTGTTGCCTCGATCGATCTACCGACGAACTCGCGCTCGGCGGCAAGCAGAGCAAGCTTGCGGCCCATCCGCGCGCTCCGGGACACGCCGGCAACGAGACCGACGAGTTCCAGGATGCCAAGCTGCAACGACGCACCGACCCTCGCAACCTTGCTTGCGGTCCTCTCAGAGCGCCAGAGCGCGACGTACTGCACCCACGAAAGCCACGCCGCCGACAGAGCGATCGCGCTCGCATCGGTGGCGCTGCTCGACGTGCTGCTATCGTGAATGATGGCTAGGGCCGCGGTCGGTCGCACCGGAAACCCTCGCAGTAGGTACCGGCGGCTGAGATCCTGGTCTTCGTAGTAGAGGAAGTAGCGCTCGTCGAACCCACCGGCGCTGAGGAACTCCGACTTCTGGACAATCAGCGCCGCGCCCGAGACCCAGCCCTCTTGGCCGGACTGAACCGAACGCTGACGCGGGCGAAACCAGCGTGGCGTGACGTTGCCGACAGTGTGCTTTGCCAACTCTGGCAGCAAACGGCTGAAGGGTCGCACTACGCAGTGGCGCCCACCGTCGACGCCAACAAACACGGGTGCCACGATCCCCAGTGGCTCACAGCGAAGCGTCTCCTCCAGGTCCGCGCGCCCGCAACTGTCAACACGAGCGTCAGGATTCAGGAACAGGAGCGATTCATTCGTCGCGTGACGTGCGCCCAGATTGCAGGCGGCACCGAAGCCGATATTGCCCTGTCCGCTGATTGTGGTCACGGATGCCGACCGTGCGATCGTTAGGAGTTGGTCTTCCGACTTCTCCGACCCGTTGTCCACGACGATGACCTGGGCGTCGGGCAGCGCCTTGGAGACACTCGCCAAGCAGTCGCCAATCACTCTATCGGAGTGATAGGCGACCACAACCACTGAGAGTTGTATCGGGTCGACGCCGGCGTGCGCTATGGGGTCGGACATGAGAGCTCCTCGATCAAGTCCTCGTACGCCGAGACCATTGTCTCGACAGAGAACCGCGAAAGAGCGCGAGCGCGGCCCGCAAGCCCCATGCGACGGCGAAGTTCACGGTCACTGGCTAGACGAACAAGCGCCTCAGCCACCGCATGAACGTCGCCTGTCGGCACCAGAAGTCCGGTCTCCTGGTCAACAACGATCTCCTCGGTCCCGCCGGACCTGGTAGCCACGACTGGAAGGCCGCACCCCATGGCCTCGACGGCGACGAGGGAGAATGACTCACTGCCCGAGGTGGATGCAAGAATGTCTGGACTGCGCAGCAGTGCGGCCACTTCGTCTTGCTCTCCGAGAAACCGGACTCGCTCCGCAAGGCCAAGCTGCGCCACAAGCGCCTTCACGGCGTCAGAAGTCTCCCCCGCGCCCACAAACGTCGCATCCAGGTTGGCTCCGCGGCCCACAGCTTCCGCCAGCGCCTCAACCAAAACATCGTAGCGCTTCACCGGACGGAACCCCCCAACCGCGACAACATGCACCGACCCACGTTCGTCCGTAGCCGCACTGACAGTCTCCTTGGGCGAGAACAGGTTCAGATTCACGCCGTTCGGAATCAGCCGCATCCCGTCCACTGGAACTCCTGCCGCCAGCAGTCGCCCCTGCTGCGATTGGCTGACGCAGATCCAGACGTCGGTCGTTGAGTCCACGAGGCGATTCAGCCGGTTGTGCAGCCATCTCTTGGGGCTTCTCGCCGAGAACTCGTTCGAGTGCACCGCCTGAGCAATAACCCGGACGCCGGCGCGTCGAGCTGCGAGTCGGCCAACGACTCCCGCCGCGGTGCGCCCGTACTGGACCACGATGTTCGGTGCGAACTCTTGCAAAGCGTCGCCGAGCACACCTACAGCCCGAAGGTCACTGCCGCCGTGCCACAGACCGCTCTCGACCCTGACATCCGGGGGGACCAGGGGCAGGAGAGTGCCACTGCCCATGACAAACAACCCTACTTCGAATCGGTCGCGGTCTAACTTCTCCAGCAGAGTCAGCAACTGACGCTCGGCGCCACCCACGTTAAACGAGGCGATTATGAAGGCGACCCTGTTCACGTGGTCGCACCAGACTCGGAGGTCGCGAAGCGGGCGCCGAACGGCTCGTCGCACATGCTCTCAACGGCCGAGAGATACCTCGGGGCCGCAGCCTCTGGGCTGAAGCCCGCCACAACCGCTCGATTCGCTGTGCTCATTGCCGAGACCATTCCGTGGTCATTGACTAGTCGCTGGATCGCGGCCGCCACGGCAGACGAGTCCTTGGGAGGAACGAAGAGAGCGTTCTTCTCCTCCCCCAAGTGATCCCGTGCGCCCCTCTGCGGTGTAGTGATGACGGGAAGGCCGAACGACATTGCCTCAGAGAGGACTGTCGGGAAGCCCTCCGCCCAGTACGTCGGCAACACGAGGCACTGGGAACGAAGGTACACCTGCGCTAGCTTCTCGCGATTGAGCTGCCCGGCAAACTCGACGTCCCGTTCGACTCCGAGCTCGCGAGCACGGGTTCGAAGCCTGTCCTCGTCAGGCCCCGAGCCCACGATGCACAGCGTCGCCGAGACCCGATCGCGAAGCTGGGCAACCGCCTCGAGCGCCTCGTAGGCTCCCTTTTCCGGTATCAGGCGTCCCACGTAGACCAGAGCAATCCCGTCGCGTAGCTCGGCAGCCACTTCACGGCCAGCCGAGGCCTCGGCTTCGGGCCAAACGGCGAACGCGTTGTCGACCACGGCGACCCGGGTCCTAGGGAAGAACTCCTCCCACTTCGCGCGTTCATCGTTGGAAAGCAGCAACACGCCATCAACAAGCCGAGCAAGCACCGACGTCGCGTTCCCGAAGGTCGTGCCGGGAATCGCGCGCTCAATCTGGCTGCCGTGGAACTGAACGATGATGTTGGCTGCGCGTCGCCGGGCGCGCCACACTAGCGGTATATCCCGAGCCAAGGTCTTCCAGTCGTGGGCAGTCCTCACGACCAAGACTTCGGGCTCTTGCTGTGAAAGGTGCCGTAGGATCGCCCCTGTGTCGGCAAACCGTCCGCTCACCTTCTTGAGGAGCGACTCGCCGTCGGCGTGTCTCCCCCAACCCAGGATGGCGGTCTCGACGCCGGCCTTACGGAACTGCTCGGCAAGCAGCTCGGTATGGCCACGTATCGGGCCGGGCACCCCTGTGTGCGGCGCTGCAAACAGCAGCCTGGGAGCTGTCACGTTGAGGGGCTCCCCTGCATCTCGTCGGTCACAAACCCTTCGCTGCGGACTCGGCATAGAAGCCCTACCGCGCACGCTATCGCCATCAATCCTGGAAGCGTGGAGAAGTAGCCGAGGGTGGGGGCGGACACCAATCCGACCACGCAGATTCCCAAACAGCTCCACCCCACGACACGTACGACCGACTCAGGCCTGCGCATGGCCCGCACCGCCCCGACCCCAGCCAGCAAGCCAATGAGCAGCAGAGGCACCAGACCGAGCAGCCCGATGGGCAGCAGCACCGAGAGGATGCCCACGTCGGAGTTCCGAATCGTGCCGTCTGGGAGCCCAGCGAACCAGTGGTATTCGGGATGCTGCAATCCAATGCCAAGAATCCAGTTGTTGCCAAGCACGCGGAGCATCTCGGCGTACACAACAAGCCGGTATCCGACGTTACCGCCTGCCGCAGAAACGTCACTCGCCGCCGACGCGATGCGGCTCTGCACCGACACCCAAATGGAACTTCGGGAGAGCGAAGAGAAAGAGAGAGCGTAGCCGCCGACGACTAGCGCCGAGACTCCCACGAGAGCATTCCCGGTGCGCCCGACGCCCCACTTCACGGAGCCGGTCGCGAACGCGGCAATGCACCCGACGACCAGCGCCACACTGAGCGCCAAGTAGTTTGCGCGGGTGAGCTGCAGAATCTGCTCGAGCCCGATGACCGAAGCGGCGGCAGCGGACCACGCCCTCATGCGACCCGATCGCGCCCATAGCGCGAACCCAGTGGCCGCCAAGAAGCCTAGGACACTGGGCAGGTTCATGCTTGAATACAGCCTTGCGAACCCGAGCGCGTCAGTGATCCGCTTGGGGTGAGTAATCGAGGACGTGTCGATTCCCAGTCCGACTTGGATTGCGTGAGCCCCAGAGTAGATGACGGACGCGACAATGAGCGTACAGAGCAGGATTCTCACCTCGGTCGAGTCCCGGAAGACAAGCGCGACGACGACAATGAGCCAGATCGTCAGCAGGTCTCGCCCGAAAAGGATCGCCTTGAACACGGGGGTGCCCTGCGAGGCCCCGGTCGCCACACCGATCACCCACGCCACGGTAAACACGAGAAGCATGACGATCATCCAACGCGGAACCAGCCCCCTCAGGGCTCCAGGACGTTGAACAAGCTCATACATCCCGATGCCGAACAGCACGAGCAGTATGGGGTCCGTGTAGTTGAATGAGCCCGACAGGTTCAGCGCAGCCAGGTCGACAAATGGGATGCCATTGACTAGCGCTATGAGTAGCACCGCCGTGAAGACGACTCGAACTCTTCGCTGCGCGACAAGCAGAGGAGTCGCCAGCAACAGCGCAATGATCACCCCGACCGACGTCCCGCCGACAGCGACAGCGACTCCCAGAACCAGGCTCGCCACGATTACGAACGCCGGAAGGTATCTCGTCTGATTCAGACCGTCAGGCACCGACAACTCCTCGCCGCCGGAACAGCACCGACCTGAGCTGCGTCAGATTCAACAGAGCGCCGGCCGCGTATGCAACTGACGAAGCAGCAGCAGCGCCCATGCCGCCGTACTTGGGAGCCAAAGCGACCAGCAGGAGCATGTCGACTACCAGAGACACGCCGACGACGCGGCCGGCCAGCCACGGCCGACCCATTACGACGTTCACATAGCTGGTACTGACATAGCAGGTGCTGAACAGGACGAATCCCGGGATCAAGACCCACAACATGGGAACCGTTGCGGCGTACTTTGGCCCGAGCACGAATGGCACGACCACCCACGCGGCCGGAACAGCGATGACTCCCAGTCCGAGTGCGACCAGAAAGGCAACGCCCATGCCGCGTCGCAATAGGGAGTCCGGGTCTGCCTCAGGATCGCCGTACCTGCTCGTCAGTGCCTGGCCTAGAGCGGAGGGCGCCATCGCCAACGCAGAAACACCGAGTGCCGCCATCGAATACAGACCCACCTGAGCCGGTGGTGACCAAAGGCCGAGAAGGAAGACGTCCAGTCGCAGGTTCGCCAACCCCAACACGATGCCGGGAAACGCAGCCAACGATAGGTGCAAGAGTTCCCTTACATGCGACCTCGAAGGTCGCGCACCAACATGTGAGAGCAGCAGCAACGCCACCCAACCGACTAGCGCACCGGTTCCCTGCGCCGCAATCCAGATGGCTATCGCCACAGACGCAGTCGCCGCGCCCGAGCTTGCTGCAATCGTATACGCGACCACTTGGATCACGCCGGTCACCAACGCGTTGGCCACCGAAGTCCATAGCTCACCCGCGCCGATGGCCACACTTGTCTGGAACGTCGACAGAAGGGTCATGGCGATTGCAAGCGGCAGCCACGCCGAGACAACGACAAGATCGCTCGGTATCCAAGGCGCGATGGCCAGCCGCGCGGCAAACGCCACCACCCAAACCGCCACCACCATCGTCGCAGCAATCAGCGCAGCACCCCGCACGCCCAGAGCACGCCGAGCCACTAGCGCCGAGATGCCGACGCCGGCCCCGAGGCTCAAGACCGCAGCCCCGATGTAGCCACCGGATGTCAGCATGGATAGGACGCCTCGGCCAGCGGGCCCCAGCCAACGTGCCGTGATTGCCGCCGCCAGTATGGAAAGCCCGAGCTGGACTCCTTGGCCGCCGAACGAGAGCAGGGCGTTCGAACGCGTTCTCGACCAGACTCGTCGCCCTCGCGTTATCGCCACAGACCGACCACCTGGCTAGCCAATCCCCAGCCCATATACTGGTCCAGGAAGTAGAGAACAATCGCGAGGATGGCAATCACGAGCAAGAACGCCAGCACCCCCGTCAGGATCCGCCCAAGTGCCGAGGCGAAACGACGGCCGGCGCTCTGCTCGGGAGCCCACTCCGCTTGGCCACTTTGCTCGCCGTCGGAGCCTTCGGCCTTGCCCTTCTTGCCGCCTCGAAGCGCTCCGTCCGAGGCTTGACTGTAGTAGCTGGAGTAGTAGTAGGCATTGCCGTAGTAGCCGTAGCCACTCGTGCCGGCCTTGCTCTCGTCCAGCCCCCACACGACGACGCCGGTCGTGTGTGCGCCGACCTGTGCAAGAAGCTCCGTCGCCTTGCGCGCGGCATCTCTAGTGGTGACGCCCGCCTTCGAGACGAGAACGACGCCATCCGCCCAGCGAGCCACAGCCGCAGGATCGGCAACGGCCAGCAGCGGAGGACTGTCGATGATGACCCACTCGCCCCACTCGCCCAAAGCCTTGATGACCTCTTCCATCTTGGTTGAGCCCAGCAACTCCGAAGGATTAGGCGGCATCTTGCCTGCCGTCAGCACCAGCAGTTGCTCGTCGCCCGGACGCTGCAGCGCAGCCTTGAGCGAGTGCGTGCCGAGCAGGACCTCGGACAGGCCAACCATGTTGTTCACGTTGAAGAACTGCTGGGTAGTCGGCCGACGGAAATCGACTGAGACTAGGGTGACTCGCTTGCCGGCCTGTGCCAGCGCGGCCGCGAGGTTGGCCGCCACCGTGGACTTGCCCTCGTTGGGAGCCGCCGAGGTGACAAGCAATGTCTTCATGTCATGCTGGAAGTTCACGAACTCCAGCGAGTTGCGAAGTGCGCGGTACGCCTCAGACGTGGAGGAGCCTGGCGCCTCCACGATGGCTAGGCGCCGCTTCTCACCCTTCTCCAACTTGTCCACCGGAATCGTGCCGAGAACAGGGGCGCCGAAGTACTTCTCAACCTCGTCCGTTGACTTGAGCGTGTTGTCGAGATACTCGTAGAGAAACGCCATCCCAAGCCCGAACACGAGGCCTACCAGCAGTCCAATACCCGCGTCACGCGCGGGCTTGGGCGAGATGGCCCGGTCGTCTGGGACCGCAGGACTCACGACTCGGCCCGGACCGGTCTCGAGTTGTTTGTTAATCTCGAGCGTTTCTAGCTTCTCGGCGAGCGTCGAATAGGTGCCCGTGGCAATCTGAAGTTCAGCCGAGACGTCGCTCGTCTCTCCAGAGACATGGATCTTCTGCCCGAGCGCGAGAATCTCCGCTTTCGCCTCATCGAGCCGCTTCTGCACCTCATCCGCCGCCGTGGCGATGCTTGCGCGGTTGGCATCGCGCATCTCCATCACGTACTCGTTCGCCATCGCGTTGGCTATCTTGGCAGCCTGCTCAGGACTGGGATCATCCGCGCTGATCTCGATGAGGTTCGTCTGGCCGACGGCCTTGACGGAGACTCGCTTGAGCAGCTCTTCCGGTGTTGTCTGCAGACCAAGCGTCTTGATCGTCGCCTCAGCGATCGGGCGCATCTGCATGAGTTCGACTTGGGTAGCCATATCGCGCTCTGGCTGAGTAGACAGGTTAGGCAACGACGAGCCTAGCAACACGGCAGCGGTGTCCTTCTCGGATACGAGAACCTGAGCAGAGCCCTCGTACATCTTGGCCTGGAGGAGTGAGGCGGCCAGCGCCACCAGCGTCACGATTACAACCGCCTGCACGATGACCCACTTGCGAGCACGAATCACGTTGATATAGTCGCGAAGTTCCATGACCTACCCTTGCCACGATGGGACGACGATTGGGCATACGAGAAAGCCGGCGCACGGCGCCGGCCAGCACGTTGGAAAGGCGCGCATAGACAGGTTAACGCTTCTCGAAGCGGGCGACGAACCAATACGTGGTCGCCCCATCGGTCTTGGAGATGCACACGAGACGCCCCTCGGTCGCGGGTTCAGTCCCATCGGCCATCGACACGTCGACCGTGGCAGTCCTGGGCCCCATGGTCACGCTCTCGACCTTTACAGTCCGGTAGCCGCCGTCGACAAGTCCTTGGGTCAGCATCTCCTGCGTTGACGGCTCGGCCTGTTGCTGCGTGATCGTGGCAACCACGTTCGAGTCGAATCCCACCGTGCTGGCCGCAGATGGATTCGGCGCTTGGCCACCCGAACGCACGAGGCTGAAGAAGTACCACGTGCCGTTGTACTTCCTCAGGCTGACCGTTCCCTTGATTGTCGAGCCGTCTTTGAATGTGGCGGTCAGCGGCAGAGTTGCCGACGCATCCGCGTTGTGGGCGATTCCCGTCTCAAACGAGACGATGCGACCGTCGACAAGGGCAGCGAGGGGTTCGTGCGAATCGATCTGCTCGGCAAACATGCGCTGCTGCGCCTCTGGAGGCAGATTGCCCGCGCTGGGGGTAGCGACCGCTGCAGGTGCAGGTGCTGCGGGCTTCGGTGCGGCCGGCTGACCGCCTGAAGGGGTCGAGACGAACGAGCTGAGAAGGCCGCCGAGCTGCCCGATTGCGCTGGTGCCGCCCGCGTACCAAACCGCCGCGGCCAGTAGGACCGCCGCCAACAGGACGACGAGAAGCCCAGCTAGCAGTCCGCCTCGGCGCTTCGGCGTGCCTGTGCTCGGTGTCGGCTGGAATGGCTGTGTCTGCGAATCCGACATCTATTGCCCCTCATTACCTGCAATAACAGGCTGCATGCATCAAGACTCGCGCCGAGATGCCCACGCGTGCATTCTAGCATTCGCAGGCGCGCCAATACTCCAAAGACGCCTGCATAGGGTGTATCGGCTAGACGTTGACGAATCCTGAGCAGTCCGCCCTATTGGGGCGTGCTACGACGCGCCGTGCCCAGGCCGCCTAGCCATGCAGCAAGCGTCGTTCTGTCGAGGCTGCTCTTGAGCGCATCGACGTCCTGCGGGCGGGCGCGGCTCAGCTGCCCCGCGAGCACATCGCCTATCCGAGAACGAACCAGCCCGCTGTTGAGGGTCGAAAGATAGCTCGCACCGTTGAGCAACGCGCCGGTCTGAGTGGCGGGAACGGACGCCGGACCTTGCTCGAAGACGGTCAGCTGGGCGCCGTCAAAGACCTCCATGTGCGCGGGGAGTTCAATGCTGATGGGCGTCGAACCCGCAAGCTGGTCCCAACCAGTCTGATCGACAACGACCCACGCTGAGACCGGAGTGGGATGCCCCGCCGAATACGCACTCGCGAGCGCGTCTCCACCGCCGAATACATACGCATCGGCGAGAGTGCCACCACTGGTGCCACTGACCACGGCCGGAAGCGTCGGCAAGACAGAAGCGATAGACCAGCCGCTCTGCGTACGCGTGTACACGTCCAAGACGCGAGGCACTTGCACGCCGGACTCGTCGGGAAGCACGAGCGCGACGAGCACAGGACCTTGAGCCGCGGTCTGGGGCGACTTGGGCAACGAGACCACGCCGGTCGCAAGAAGCACCGCCGCAACCGCGACGGTGAAGACGGCGAGCCCAGCCCCGATGAGCGCTACGCGTGTAGTAGACAAGGCTCAACGCCCCCCCGAAAGGTACGCCAGGATACCGTCGGCAATGCCCTGAGCGACTCGGTCTTGATAGCTGGAGCTCGATAGCAGGCGGTCTTCCACCTGATTGGACTGCGAGCCCGCTTGCACCGAGATGACTGGAACCGTCGACCAGTTGAACCCCGTGATGTCGTCGCGCGCTGCAACACCGTCGTCGCTGGCTCCAGTCGCTTCCACCAAATGCTGCTGAACGGTTAGCGCCGCCCTACGGCTCGAGGCGAAGATCGACTTGGTCCACAGATCCGACGCCGGATACAGCACCGACACACCGGTGTACTTCGGATCGACGTTGGCATCAGCGTGAATGCGGACAAACAGGCTCGCCTTTGCTGCGTTCGCGATCTGCGCCCGCTGCGCGTTCGAGATATCGACATCGTTGGTCGTGCGTGTCATTACCACCCGCACCCCGGCGGCCTTCAGTCGATCCTGCAGGTTCGTGGCGATCTCGAGATCGATCTCGTACTCGGGCACGCCGGACAGCGCCCCTGTCGTACCGACCGTCATGCGCGGCTTCGTCTCCAAGGATCCTGGGCCGATTGGCTCAAGATTGCCGTTGGCCCTTGACTGGTGTCCGGGGTCGATCACCACGACAGGCTTGCCGGAAGCGCGCAACTTCTGGCTCTTGCTGACCGATTTCGGCGCGAGCACCGGGACGGTGATGACGACGATCGAGTCTGCGGCGGTCACTGTTCCAGCGGTTGGCTGCTCCCTCAAGACCACGACGTCGGCCTTGTTTGTCGCCGTACCTTCGGTGCTGACCTTCATCTGCAGCCCAGCGGCCCTCAGGACCGATGCCGCCTGTTGGACTGCCATACCACTGAGATCCGGAACCTCGATACGGCTCGTCGCAGCGGCTACGCTCGTGGCCTGAGCGCTCACGGCGACAGGTCGCAGCGCGATCGCGCGTGCCGCGGTCGAGGGCGCCTCGGCGGTCCTACCGGAGCCACGTGTGGCCGAGAACCATATGCCTGCCACCAACGCGACAACGCAAAGGGCCCCCACGCCGACGTAGAGCGCCAGCTTGCGGCGCCGAGATGCACGCCGCGCATGACGCGCGGTACGGCTCTCTGTCAGCCCCTCAGGCTCCCTCACGACCGATCCTTCCTGGTGGGCCCGGGAGGGCTAGAAACAGCAACCCCCGGGTTTTGTGTTACCACGTCCCCCCCTGAGCTTCGGGGCGGGTGGGGGGTGTGC
>JARLGT010000131.1 GCA_031292615.1 Coriobacteriia bacterium
TAAGACTCCCGAGCAGATCCGCGCCGTGGACTTCGACATCGCCCACATGCGCGCGAGCTACGTGCGCAATGCGCTGTCGCACGCGCCGGAGGGCTACGAACCCACCGCCGAGGACATCGCGTTCCTCACCGCCGACACGAACTCCGACGAGGCGACGGTACAGGCAACGATCGCCCAGCTCAGAAAGGCGTAGCGCATGGTTCGCGAAGACACGTTCGAGCACGCGCACATCTACCTCAGCGGTCTGACCGACGAGGAACTCAAGATGCGCTTCTGGGACCTGACGCAGGAGATCGTCGACCCGCTGGTCGAGTTGGCTCGCACGCATACGTCGCCGTCGATCGAGCGCAGCGTGCTGATGCGCATGGGCATCGACTCACAGACGTGCGTCGCCGTCGTGGCGGAGTGCGAGAAGCGCACACTTCTCGGCCACGGGGCGGGGCATGTGGTGCTCGTGTGCATGCAGGCGCTCGACCTCGACGCGCCAGCCGTGGCTCGCAAGCTTGCCGACGGTGATGCGGACGCGTGGGAGATCGTCGACGCGAAGTGGGGGAGCGCGAAATGAGCGAGACGCTGCCGCCGCTCATGCCCAACGAGAAGCTCGATATCGCCGCGTTGCTCGACGGCATCGAGAACTACCGCCCGAGGAGGTTTGGCTGGCACTGGCGCACCAAAGTGGCCGACCAGCGGCTCTACGAGTTCACGTATCGCGAGACATCGGAGCTGCTCAAGAACAGCATCCCGCTGCCGGCCGCTCACTACTTCGACAACATCGACCCACAGCCTGACTGCGTCATCACGACCGAGATCGCCTCGGGACGCTTCGAGGACGACATCCGCCGGATGCGCATGGCGGCCTGGCACGGCGCCGACCACATGATGGTGATACGCACGGCCGGTCAGAGCCACATCGACGGCCTGCTCGAGGGCACGCCCGAGGGTGTGGGCGGCATCGCAGTGACGCGCAAGCAGTGCCGCGTCACTCGGCGAGCACTCGATCTGATCGAGGACGAGGTTGGTCGGCCGATCAACTACCACAGCTACGTCAGCGGTGTCGCCGGTCCGGAGATCGCCGTCATGTTCGCCGAGGAGGGCGTCAACGGTGCGCACCAGGACCCGCAGTACAACGTGCTGTACCGCAACATCAACATGTACCGCAGCTTCGTGGACGCCGCCGTGGCCAAGCGCATCATGCGCTCGGTGCGCATGGTGCAGATCGACGGCGCGCACAACGCCAACGCCACGGCGGTCAAGGCATGGAAGGTCATGCCCGAGCTGCTCGTTCAGCACGCCATCAACTGCGCGTTCTCGGTCAGCGTAGGCATGCCCAAGGAAGACATCGCGCTGTCCACCGTGCCGCCGGACGCCGCGCCCGCCCCGTGCATGCGCATGGACTTGCCCTACGCAGTGGCGCTGCGCGACCTGTTCGGCGAGTACCGGATGCGCGCGCAGCAGAACACGCGCTACATGGAGTCCGACTCGCGCGACGCCACTGTGAGCCACGTCATGAACCTGATGATCTCGCGCCTCACCAGCGCCGACATCCAGTCCACAATCACGCCCGACGAGGGCCGCAACGTGCCGTGGCACTACAACAACATCCACGCGGTCAACACCGCCAAGCAGTCGCTCATCGGTATGGATGGCTTGCGCGAGATGGTCAAGGTCGACCGCGAGAATGCGGAGCTTCGCAACAAGGTGCGCGAGCTCAAGGAGCGCGCCGTGCTCTTCCTCGAGGCGATGATCGCCGACGGTGGGTACTTCGCCGGTGTCGAGGAGGCGTACTTCGTCGACTCGGGCGAGTACCCCGAGACCAACGACGACGGCATCCGACGCTACGCCGACGGAGGTCTGGCCGAGGGCACGATCGTCGAGCGTGCCGACGACTACATCGCGCCGGTCTGCCACCACTTCGGGGTGAACCACCTGCCGCGCGGCGTGGAGAAGCCTTGCCACGCAATCGGCGGGTGCACGCTGTGCGATCGCGACAAGGTCCCCTTCATCGACGAGCTCGATCCCGAGGACAACGTCAACGTCCGCCTCGCCCGCACCGCCGAGATGCGCGAGAAGGGCCTGGTCAAGCCGGAGGTCGAGTGGGCGGGCGACGGCATCGTCTCGGTCACGATGTTCCTGCCGGTCTCCGAGCGTATCGCCGAGGCGGCCGCGCTGGAGCTGGGCCGATCGATGAACCTGTCCGACGTCGAGGTCATCCACAAGCAGGTCATGCACCCCGCCGAGGGCACGTTGGTCGAGATCAAGGGCTGCCTCGATGTCGCCATCGACCCGTCCACGCTCGTCATCACCGAGCCGGCCGCGGTCCTGACCGACGAGGAGATCCGCGAGTTCGTCGCAACCAAGAACGTGCGATGCATCGCGGCGACGGTAGGCCTGGACGAGCACTCCGTCGGCATGCTCGAGATCGTCGACATCAAGCACGGTGGCCTCGAGAAGTGGGGCTTTACCTGCACGTACCTGGGCACGTCCGTCCCAATCGAGAAGGTGCTGGACGCCGCCATCGAGCACGCCGCTCAGGTGGTGCTGATCTCCACGATCATCACGCATGGCGACATGCACCGCACCGCCATGGAGAAGCTCGCCGACCTCGCCGCCGAGAAGGGCATCCGCGATAAGGTGCTTCTCGTGGCTGGCGGCACGCAGGTCACCGACGAGCAAGCGCGTGGCTGGGGCATGGACGCAGGCTTCGGCCGCAGGACCAAGGGCATCGATGTTGCCAGCTTCATCGTCAAGACCATGCGCGAACGTGGAATGTGAGGTCGCACCCGATGCCCGTAGCGCGCCACATCGACGCGCTCGTCGCCGAGATCGGCTCAACCACCACAGTGGTCTCGGCGTTTGACGGGCTGACGGACGAGGGCGAAACGCCGCGGCTGCTGGGTCAGGGCGTGGCGCCGACCAGCGTGCTGCAGGGCGACGTCGGTGTGGGCGTGGCTGCGGCGCGCGCGCAGCTAGAGGCGGCCACCGGCCCACTCGATTCAGGCATCACCGTCGCGACCTCCTCGGCGGCTGGCGGGCTGCGCATGACGGTGCATGGGCTGACGCAGAAGATGACCGCGATGGCCGCGCGCGAAGCAGCTCTGGGCGCTGGTGGTGTCGTCGAGTACATGACGGCGGGACGTCTGCGCGACGCCGATCTGGGGCGCATCGACCAGGTCGCGCCGAGCCTCATCCTGCTCGCCGGTGGCGTCGAAGGCGGCGACACCGATACCGTGCTGTACAACGCCGAACGGCTGGCGGGTCTTAAGTCGCGGCCGATCGTTGTCTACGCGGGCAACTCGCTGGTCGCCGACGAGGCGCGCGAACTTCTTGAGGCCGCCGGCTTTCGCGTGCGGATCACAGCCAACGTCTATCCGGGCATCGACGAACTCGAGATCGTGCCTGCACGCGCCGTCATCCACGACGCGTTCGAGGAGCACATCACGCACGCGCCCGGCATGGAGCGCATCGGCGAGTTCGTGACCGGCCGCATCCTGCCCACGCCCGGCGCCGTGCTGATCGCCGCCGAGCTGCTCGCCGAAGCCGTGGGCGACCTCGTTGTGGTCGACGTCGGCGGAGCTACCACCGACGTGCACTCGGTCACCGACGGAAGCCCGGAGATGGCGGCGATAGCTACCGAGCCCGAGCCGCACTCCAAACGCACGGTCGAGGGAGACCTCGGCGTCTTCGTGAGCGCCAGCCACGTCGCAGCGCTGCTGCCCGAGGGCGAGCGCCCAGCGACCCTGCCGCCCGCAATCCCGTCCACTCCCGAACAAATCGCTGCTGCTGCGCTGCTCACCCGCACGGCGGCCGTCGCGGGCGTGCAACGCCACGCGGGCGAGCTGCTGCAGCTCTACACGCCGCGCGGCCGCCAGACCGTCGCTCGCGGCCGCGATCTGACCGCCTGCCGCTTGCTGGTAGGCACTGGAGGCGCGCTCACGCGGCTACCCGGCGGCGAGGCTATGCTGGAAGCCACTCGCACAGGTGCGACCGGCAGCGAGCGCCTGTTGCCTCCCGCCGACTCGCGCTGCGTGCTTGACCACGACTACCTGCTCGCCGCGTGCGGCGCGCTGTCCACGCACTTTCCCGCCGACAAGGTCGTGGCGCTCATGCGCGCCAGCTGCGGCCTGTAGAGGAAGGCTCAGACGCATGCTCGCTCGCGCCACACTCACTATCGACCTCGGCAAGATTGAAGAGAACGCACGCCGCGTCGTCGCGGCACTGCCCGGCATCCAAATCGTGGGCGTCACGAAGGTGACCTGCGGCGCGCCCGAGGTTGCGCGAGCGATGCTGGCGGGGGGCGTGGGTGCTCTCGCCGAGTCTCGGCTGGAGAACGCGGCCAGACTGCGCGACGCCGGTATCTGCGATCACATCTGGCTGTTGCGCGCACCCACCCCATCGCTTGCCGAGGACACCGTGCGCCTCATCGATATCAGCGCCATTAGCGAGCTCGCAATCGCCGAGGCGCTCGATGCTGCGGCCGCGCGCGTTGGCCGCGTGCACTCGATTCTGGCGATGGTCGACATCGGCGACCGGCGCGAGGGCATGATGCCGTCGGAGTTGCCAGCGTTCCTCTCGGCGGTAGAGGCGATGGGAAACGTCGATGTCTTCGGTATCGGAGCGAGCCTGACGTGCTACGGCGCCATCGTGCCGGATGAGGAGAACCTCGGCCTGCTCGCATCGCTTGCGCAGGCCGCGCAGACGCAGCTCGGGCGCCCGCTGGTCGTCTCGGGCGGCAGCTCGACGTCGATCGACCCGATGATGCACGGCCGCGGACCTGCCGCGATCGACAACCTGCGGATCGGCGAGGCGATCGTCTTGGGCGTCGACCCAGCGACACGCCTGCCGATACCCGGCCTCGACCTGCACACTGACGCGCTGACGCTCTCGGTGCCCGTCGTCGAGTGCATGCGCAAGCCTTCGATGCCCGCCGGGACGTCGACGCAGGACGCGTTCGGCACTACGCCGTCGTTCGTCGATCGCGGCGAGAGGCTCCGGGCGATCGGCGCGCTCGGGCGCCAAGACGCGCCAGCCGAGGGCCTGACGTCGCTCGATCCGGGCGTCGAGATCCTCGGCGCCTCAAGTGACCATCTGGTGCTCGACGTCGAGGCGCTGGCCAAGCCACCGGCGATCGGCGAATCGCTGGCATTTCGTCCTGGGTACGCTGCTACTCTGGGACTGTTCACGAGTTCGTATGTGGACAAACGCTTCGTCTGATCACAAGGAGCCATCACGATGACCGCAGGATCTCGCCCCGTCCGCGCGCCGCGCGGTACCCAGCTTTCCGCGTTGGGCTGGCAGCAGGAAGCCCCGCTGCGAATGCTGATGAACAACCTCGACCCCGAGGTCGCCGAGCGACCTGACGACCTTGTCGTCTACGGTGGCACAGGCCGCGCCGCGCGCAGCTGGGAGGCGTTCGATGCGCTCGTGCGGACACTGCGCACGCTGAAGGTCGACGAGACGATGCTGGTGCAGAGCGGCAAGCCTGTGGGCGTGATGCGCACGCACGAGTGGGCGCCGCGCGTGCTGATCGCCAACAGCAACCTCGTTCCCGACTGGGCGACGTGGCCGGAGTTCAGGCGCCTCGAGCATCTCGGGCTGACGATGTACGGCCAGATGACGGCCGGTAGCTGGATCTACATCGGCGCGCAGGGAATCCTGCAGGGCACCTACGAGACGTTTGCCGCAGTCGCGCACAAGCGCTTCGGCGACACGCTCGCCGGCACGCTCACAGTCACCGGAGGTTGCGGCGGCATGGGCGGCGCGCAGCCGCTCGCCGTCACCTTGAACGGCGGCGTGGTGCTGGTGGTCGAGGTCGACCGAGGGCGCCTCGAGCGCCGCGTGCACGAGCGTTACCTCGACGAGTGGACCGACAACATCGACGACGCCGTGGCCCGAGTGCTGGCGGCAAAGGCCGAGCGTCGAGCGCTCTCCGTCGGCCTCGAGGGCAACTGTGCCGGCGTGCTGCCTGAGTTGCTTCGCCGCGGCATCGAGGTCGACATCGTCACCGACCAGACCTCTGCGCACGACCCGCTGTCCTACCTTCCTCTGGGCATCAGCGTCGAGGACTGGCATACGGAAGCCGAGCGCGACCCCGAGGGCTTCACGCTCAAGGCCCGCGAGTCGATGGCCAGGCACGTCGAGGCGATGGTCGGTTTCATGGACGCTGGAGCCGAAGTCTTCGACTACGGCAACTCGATTCGTGCCGAAGCAGAACTCGGCGGCTACACCCGCGCCTGGGAGTTCCCCGGCTTCGTGCCCGCCTACATCCGACCGCTCTTCTGCGAGGGCAAGGGCCCGTTTCGCTGGGCCGCACTCTCGGGCGACCCCGCCGACATCTACGCCACCGACAAGGCGGTGCTCGAGCTGTTCCCGGACAACGATCCGCTGCACCGCTGGATACGTCAGGCGGGGGAGAAGGTCGCTTTCCAGGGCTTGCCCGCCCGCATCTGCTGGCTGGGCTACGGCGAGCGCGACAAGGCCGGCGCCCGCTTCAACGAGATGGTTGCCGACGGCCGCATCAGCGCGCCGATCGTCATCGGCCGAGACCACCTCGACTGCGGCAGCGTCGCAAGCCCGTACCGCGAGACCGAGTCGATGCTGGATGGCAGCGACGCAATCGCAGACTGGCCGCTGCTCAACGCGCTCGTGAACACCGCCAGCGGCGCGACGTGGGTCTCCATCCACCATGGCGGCGGCGTCGGCATCGGCCGCTCCATCCACGCCGGCCAGGTCTGCTGCGCAGACGGCACCGAGATGGCCGCGCAGAAGATTGAGCGCGTGCTCACCAACGACCCCGGCATGGGCGTCATCCGCCACGTCGACGCTGGCTACGACCGCGCGATCGAGGTCGCCGACGAGCGCGGCGTGCGCATCCCGATGCGCGAGGGCGACGGGGGCGCGGCGTGAGCGGAGAGGCGGCGGCGCCCATGCGATCCACGCTGGTCACCGGCATCGGCGAGCTCGTCACCTGCGACTCGTCGCTCGGCGACGGCTCGTCGCTGGGGGTACTGCACGACGCGGCGCTCGTCGCCGATGCGGACGGCCGCGTGGCGTGGGTTGGAGCGGCGGCCGACGCGCCGAGTGGAACCGAAGACCGCATCGACGTCGAGGGCCGGGCGGTCATCCCCGGCTTCGTCGACTCTCACACGCACCTCGTGTTTGCTGGCGACCGAAGCGCCGAGTTCGCCGCGCGCATGGCCGGCGAGCCCTACACCGGCGGCGGTATCGCGACAACCGTCGCCGCCACGCGCGCGGCTTCCGACGACGAGTTGCGAGCGAGCGCCCAGCTCCGGCTCGCCGAGATGCACGCCTCGGGAACCACCACGATCGAGACGAAGAGCGGCTACGGTCTCGAGGTCGAGACCGAGACGCGCCTCATGCGCATCGGTCGCGCGCTGACGCGCGACAACACCTTCCTGGGCGCGCACGTGGTGCCGCCCGAGTACGCGAACGACCGTGCGGGATACGTCGCGCTGGTGTGCGGGCCCATGCTCGACGCCTGCCGCAAGTACATGCGTTGGATCGACGTCTTCTGCGATCGTGGAGCCTTCGATGCCGAGGAGACGCGCGCCGTCCTGCGCGCCGGCGCCGAGGCCGGGGTGCTGCTGCGCATGCACGGCAACCAGCTCGAGCACGGCCCGGGAGCGCAGATCGCAGCCGAGTTCCAGGTCTCGAGCATCGACCACTGCACGCACTTGACCGCCGACGACATCACCGGCCTGCGCGAGGGTGGTGTGGTCGCGACGCTGCTGCCGGCCGCCGAATTCTCGACCCGCTCGGTCTACCCGGACGCTCGGGCGCTGCTCGACGCCGGCGTGACCGTTGCGCTAGCAACCGACTGCAATCCGGGCAGCTCCTACGTGACGTCGATGCCGTTCGTGATCGCGCTCGCTGTACGCGAGATGCACATGACACCCGCCGAGGCGCTCTTCGCGTCCACGCGCGGCTCCGCTCTGTCGCTGGAGCGCGACGACGTCGGCCGGCTCTCGCCGGGCGCACACGCGGACTTTGCGGTGCTTGAGGCGCCGAGCCACCTCCACCTTGCCTACCGTCCCGGATCATCCGTGGTCGCCCAGACGTGGATCGCCGGTAACCGCGTCGTCTAGCCGTTCGCTCGATTTCGACAGACAGGAGTCCCGCATGCCGCTCGTACGAATCGAGACCTGGCCCCTCCCGGCCGAGACAAAGCGCGCGCTGATCACCCACGTCACTCAAGCCGTCGTGGAGGCCGTCGGCTGCCCCGATCAGGCGGTCGAGGTCATGCTCTTCGAGGTCGAGAAGGAGAACTGGGCGCAGGGCGGCGTATGCCACGCCGACCGCGTACCGCACGCGCCCAAGCCGTAGCGCGCCGACTTGCCCGACACGCGGTCCGAACGAGGTGCTCGCCTTAGCCAGCAGCGGGAGTGTCGCCGTCAGCGGACACTGCTGCACGGGCTGCCTCTTCAAACGCGTCTTCGAGACGGCCACCGCCGACCTCCTTGACTGCCACGCTGCACGCGCAGTGTAGGGCGCTCTCGAGGTCGGTCCGGTGTTTGTCGACCGCAGCGACGACAAGCGCGGCATCGCAGTTCTCGAGCATGTCGCCCAACTCGCGAAGGTCCTTCTTCGGGATGTTGCGCCAGAAGTGACCAACGATGCCGCCGACGCCCGCAAGCGCGCCAGCCTCAAGTGCTGCGCCCGCTGACATGCTACCGATCAGCGCGCTCGAGACGGCAGCCGCACCGAGCGGCGGGACGAGTACGCCGAGCAACCCGCCGATGATTGCGCCCGTCAACGCGAGGTGCTTGGATGTCGTGTCGTAGCGGTAGATCTCGAGGTCGCCATGTACTCCCTTGTTGACCACCGCCGAGGCAACGTGGCCCAGGTCGCCATGCTTGTGCAGCGCCAGAACGGACTCCTGGTCGTTCTGGGCGTCGTACACGCTTGAGTACGTTGCCACACCAACGATTGTGGAAGTCTCGGCCATTTTGGCCTCCTCCCGGGCTCAACGCACGAGCCGCGCCAACGACGGGACGTTGTAATCATCCCGCGGGTTCTGGGCGAGTAAACGGCTAGGCGTCGAGCAGCTCTGGCGCCTCGCGCTCGTCGACGAACCACTCGCGGCTGAAGTCGCCATCGGCAATCTGCTCGATGGGCATCTTCAGGTACTTGCCGCTCGCCTCGACTGCAACGGTGCCGTCCGGCAGCACGATCTCGCCGGTGCCCTCGAAGATGCGGCTCGTGTCGCGCGTGATGCGCGCGATGGCGCGCAGCGGGGCGTCGAGCGGGACTGGCTTGCGGAATCGAACGGTCAGCTCGACGGTCACGCCCCACGCATTCGGGTCCGTGATGTTCATCGCGCGCCCGATCGTCTCGTCCAGAATCGCCGAGGAGATTCCACCGTGTAGTCGTCCCGGGTAGCTCTGATGCTGCTCGAGCGGATCGAACTCGCCCACGAGCTCGCCGTCGTCGAGCTGGTAGAAGCGCGCCTTAAGGCTGTATGGGTTGTCGCGTCCGCAGACCATGCACATGCGACTGACGTTTTGCGATGCGAGGACCTTGCGACTCATAGGCGGGCGCGCCTCCAAGTTGGGTCGTGGACTGGGGGTCATGATACCCGCGGGCGCTTAGGGGAGCGACGAGAGGAAGCTCGGCAACTTCAGGCTGTAGACGTGACTGTCCGTGACGCGGTCCACGAGCCACAACAGGTTCTCGCCGTCGTAGTCGAGCCCCTCGTGATAGGCAAGCGTCGGGCGTACGTAGAGTAGCTTCGTCGTCCCATCCGTCGTGGCTGAGTACAGCTTCCCGATCTTGAAGCCGGGGCACACGTTGAGATACAGGACGCCGTCTCGGAATGCGACGCCTTGTATGCCGGCTGGAGGTGCGGGGTGCAGGGGAATCGTGCCGAGGTAGGTCCCGTCGGCGATGCGGTACTTGAACAGCTGGGTGCTGTCGAAGTACGAGGAGACGACCAGCACCGGACCGTTGCCGTCGTTCACGTCGGCCACCGTCACGCTCGAGACCTCGTGTGGCTGGTGCGTCCAGAACTTCGTGATGTATCGCATCGTGACAGCGTCGTAGACGATGATCTGCTGGAACGTGACGGCCGGATAGTTCTCGGCGACCACGTAGAGCTTGCCGTTGTAGTAGCAGCCATCGCCGAGGTGTGGCTCGATGAAGCCCGTCCACCATCCAACGGGCTGATCGATCGTGCCGGTCGCGTTCCACGACTGGTCGAAGCGCGTGATGCTACCGGTGTAAAAGATGTAGTAGTAGCCGCCTCCCGACGCCACGCCCTGATGTGCGGAGACGTTGGGCGACGAGCTGACTTCCACCGCCGCCTGCTGGATGCTCATGATCATGTCGGCCACGCCGTTGGCCGCACGATTGACGCCGGCCTTCGCGATCGCGCTCACCCGCGAGTCGAACCCCTCTGCCGTGTACGCCGACACCAGCGCAGAGTACGACGCGTGCGCGTTTGTCGCCGCCGAAACGGTGGCTGCGGCGGGGTCGGTAACTCGCTGGTAGCCGTCGTACGTGGCCCAGCTGGCATCGACAGGCCCAGCCAGCAGCCAGTCGACGCTGCTCTCGAACCTTCCGGACATGGCGTGCTCCGCTGCGCTGTCGTCCGTGTGCAGCGGGTCGCAGATATCGGCGTAGTAGTGCGCCAGCAGGCCTACGGATCGGCTTGCGGCCGAACGATCGCCGCTGCGGTACTGGGCCACCGCTTGGTTGTAGAGCGTCGCGACGCGCAGGTTCGCGGTGCCGAACGGCATGCCCCACCGGTCGTAGTCGTGATCGGTCGAGTTCGCAGGATCCGAATCGGGTTCGAGCGTCGCGGACGCCGCCACGCTCATGTCGACCCATACGGTTCCCTGTTGCCGAGCGAATGCGTTGGCTTTGGCGAGAATCCACTGGTGGGTGCCCGGCCCCGCGGCGCGGCCACCACCACTACCCCACGCCAGCGCGGCACTCGGCGTGGCAAGGCAAAGCCCGGCCACGACGAACAACATCACGAGCAAGCGTCGCCGAACCATCGCGCCTCCTTTTGGGGTCGACACCGATTCTACTCCCCGGCGGTGGTACGTCGGTGAGTACCGCTCGTTCACGGGGTAGTAGACCTGACGTGTCCCAGTTCCCGATGCAGGAGGCAACCATGGCGAACAACGTGATCGTCTGGGCCGACATCCCAGTCGCCGACCTCGACCGCGCCATCAAGTTCTACGAGCACGTCACGCAGCGGCCGGTCATGCGTATGCCGGGCGGCATAGACGCCGCAGTTCTCAACGGACCTGAGGGAGAGTATGTAGTCAGCGCGGACCTGTACGTCAGCGACAAAGCTGGCAACGACGGCGTGACGGTATACCTGAGCCCGAACGGCGACATCGATGCCGCCCTTGCGCGCGTGGTTGAGGCCGGTGGCGAGATCATCCAGGCGAAGCAGTACATGGGCGAGATGGTGGGCTGGACTGCCTACTTCCGCGACACCGAGGGCAACCGCCTGGGCTTCGAGTTCATGGAGCCGCCGCAGTAGCTCGAGCGCTTGGGCACTGCCGCTGCTATTCAACCGTTGGAGAACTCTCATGTACACAACCTGAGAGAGTGTTATGGTGCTGCCGAAAACCTCCCGGGTCCCCGGGCGAATGGGCTGTAAGCGCATCTTCCGCATCCTTCCAGGAGCGGCGATGCAGGCCAGAAGGCAGTGGAATGACTCGTAGGAACCGTGCACTCCAGCTCACGGCGTTGTTTGCGGCGTTCGCCGTGCTTGTCTCGGGCGCTGCAATGCTCTGTTTGGCGCCGAGTTTTGCCGCCGCCGCCGACTTCACGCCAGCTCGTTGGATCGGGTTCTACGAGCCGGGCGCGCCTCAGTCGATGGGGCCGCTGACCACGGTCGAGGGCGAGCTCGGCACGCACGTCGGCGTCACCACGATCTTCCGCAGCATCGCGCAGCCTTTTACCGACTCGGAGGTCGAAAACGCGGCGGACCATGGATCAATCCCGCTGATCACGTTGGAGATCTGCGATGAGTACGGCAGCGGCGACATCACGCAGTCCAACTACACGCTCAAGAAGATCACCTCGGGCACCGCGATCGTCACCCAGAGCATCGACGGGAAGCCGGTGCGCCAGTCGATCGATGCGGTACTGACCAAGTACGCCGACGATGCGCGTGACTCGGGCCACGAGATATGGATTCGGCCGCTCCACGAGATGAACGGCAACTGGTATCCGTGGGGCGGAACGGTGAATACGAACCAGCCGGCCGACTTCATCCCGGCGTGGAGGCACATCCACGACATCTTCGCCCGCGAGAACGCGACCAACGTCAAGTTCGTCTGGTGCCCCAACATCGAGAGCCTGTCCACGAACTCGGCCGGGTCCACCCTGCTCAACGCTGCGGGCAATCGCATCGCCGACTACTACCCTGGCGACGCCTACGTCGACTACGTCGCGCTGGACGGCTACAACCCCTCGAGCACGATTGACGGCCTGAAGTGGCGCTCGTTCACGAGCCTCTTTGGCGCGCCGTACGACACGGTGGCGAGCATCTCGAGCAAGCCGATATTCATCGCCGAGACGGCTAGCGTGTCCAACGGCGGGGACAAGGCCGCGTGGATCGTCGACATGTTCAGCGTGATCCCGATGCGTTTCCCCCGTGTGGTGGGCGTGAGCTGGTTCAACCAGGGCACCAGCCGTCAGGACTGGCCCATCGACTCGAGTTCCGTGTCGCTGCAGGCGTTTCGCCTCGGCGTTGCCAACGGCACGTTTGCCCCCGGTCTGAAGCTGAACGCCGTCCACTCGGGCGTCTCGATCAAAGCGAGCGCCAAGTCCGTTCGCCGCCGCCACGCGTTCACGCTGTCCGGCGTGCTGACGCCGGGGCAGTATCACGACACGCTGCGCGTGAACGTCACGATTCCCAAGCACAGAGGCTCGCACAGGTACGTGCTGACCAACAGCTGGGCCGGTTGGTCGATGCGGTACACGCCCACGGTCCGCGGTTGCTACTACGTGCGCGTCACCTATGCGGGCGACGCGACTCGTCAGGCTGGCGTCTCGAAGACCATCAAGATCGTGGTCAAGTAGCGCCGGCATCCCGCGCGGCGTGAGGCGCCCGTCCGATAGGCCGCATCCGAGGCCCCTGCACATCGTGCGGGGGCCTCGTCGGTCTCGGCGCGTCGGGCTTGCCGGCCTATCGCTTCTGGACGGGGCTCTCGCGGTAGGGTACGAATACCGGAGCTCATCGACGGAAGGCCGAACATGACGCAGCTTGATCAGAGCGCGCCCACCAACTCAACACTCGACTTGATCGCCGCGCGCACGTCCACACGCGCGTACGCCGCCACGCCCCTTACGCCCGCTGAGAAGTCCGCGATCCTGAACGCGGCGTTTCGCGCCCCCACGGGCGGCAATATGATGCTGTACTCGATCATCGAGGTGACCGACCAGGCGCTCAAAGACCGGCTTGCAGTGACCTGCGACGACCAGTCCTTTATCGCCAAGGCGCCATGGGTGCTGGTGTTCCTCGCTGACTTCCAGAAGTGGATTGACATCTTCGCGGCTTCGGACGTGGGAACGGTCGAGGTCGCCGAGGCGCGCATGACGCCGGGCCCCGGCGACCTGCTGCTGGCGTGCAGCGACGCGCTGATCGCCGCTCAAAACGCCGTGGTCGCCGCCGAGTCGCTCGGCATCGGATCGTGCTACATCGGCGACATCCTCGAGCTGGGCGAGACGCACGCCGAGATGTTCGACCTGCCGGCGCACGTGCTCCCCATCGCGATGCTGTGTCTCGGACGGCCGCTCAAGGCGCGCGAGCCGGTGGTGCGCTTCAGCAAGCACGTCGTCCACGAGAACGCCTATCGACGCCTCACCCCCGACGAACTCGCCGAGCAAATTGCCGAGATGGGCGCCGAGTACGCCCCGCACGGCATGCCCGAGGGCCTCGCCAACTACGGCCAGGCCATCTACCGTCGCAAGTTCGCCTCGGCGTTCATGACCGAGATGAACCGCTCCGCCGCGTGGTGGCTAAAGCGTTGGCAACGCGCCGAGAAGTAGGCACCGCTCGCGAAAGAATCGCCGCAACTACGTGACGCTAGCGGCACTTCGGGAACACCCTCTTACACAGCCCGCAACCCTAGGAGCCGTCCATGGATGCGATTCCAACCGTTCGTGACCTGTACCCGCGCCTCATCGACGGAGACATCGGCGTGCTGGGTTCGTTCTGCGACCGAGCGACCATCGACTCTCCGCTCGGCGGCAAGCAGCTTCCCCCGGAGTTCTTCGCCGAGACTCGCGCATGGCTTGCGCGCCACGACGCGCGAGTGGTCGACCTGCGTACCTTGAAGCTGCCGCATCGCGTCGTCCACGAGCTTACCCTGTGGCTCGTAATCGACGGTCACGACTGCGAGCTGCCGGTCATGCTGATCGCTGACATCGCTGACGAGTGCATTCGCGACCTGCGCATCTATCACAGCACGTGGCCGCTGTACGGCTCGCACCAGGTCCGCCA
>JARLGT010000132.1 GCA_031292615.1 Coriobacteriia bacterium
ACCCGCGCCGACAAGTTCGAGGCTAGTGCCGAGGAGGCTCCCGCCGAGGAGGCCGTCGCCGAGGAGACCGTCGCCGCCGACGAGCCCGTCGCAGAGGCCGCCGAGGTCGTCGAGGAGCCCGCAGCCGAAGAGGCCGCCGAGTAACTCGCAGGCTGCGCACAATCGCAACGCTGAAGGAGGCGGCCCAACTGGGACCGCCTCCTTTCGTTATGGTGCGGGCGTGCGCCAGGCGCGCGTCGAAGCGCGTGGCATTGCGCGCCCGACCTACGCGTCTTGCTCGGCGCGGACCTTCAGTCCATTGGCAAACTGCGAGAACGAGGGCTGCAGGTCTGGCATCGAGCCCCAGATCATGGCGGTGAGCGGGCCGTGATACTCCTCGCGCATGTCGAACTCAGTGCCGCCGTCGTCGCTCGCGGTGAGCGTGAACGTGCGCTCGCCCACGAACAGCCCCATCGGCATGCCGCCGGTCCACTTCATCGTTCGCGGCGCCTCGAACTCCGTGACCTTGACCGGGAAGGTGCGACCCGGGTTGATGGCCGCGTGCACAGTGATGGTCTCTTCCGGCGCGATCTTGCCCTCGACCGCGACGACTCCGGAGTCCCACGTGGGGTAGCCGTCAGCGTCAGTCAGTATCTTCCATACGGCTTCGGGCGCTGCCGCGATTGTGGCCTTGGCTTCAAACGCATGCTCGCTCATGTTGGCTCCTTGTGGCGGGATGCACTCACGTGTCATCGTGCCGGTCCCGATGTTCCTTCCCGCGGCGCGCAAAGGGGACGCACGTCCTCGCGGTAGCGGCGGGCCGGTCTCGGCACGGAACACGCTACAATGGGCCGATGGCCCGCATGCGGGCCTCCACCGACACTCCCGGACGAAGGCTCACACCTGCATGGATGTACGTCTGCTCTTCCACACGCCCGAACCCGAGCGCGCGATCGCGGCTGCCGCACGCCTGTGCTACGCCCCGGTGGGCGCAGCCGAGCTACTCGAGACGATGGGCGACGAAGCCATCCACCGAGTGCTCAAGACGATCATCACCAGCGGCCACACCTCGACGCTCGAGCACGCGAGCTATACCTTCGCCGTCGACGGCGTCTCGCGCGCGATGACGCACCAGCTGGTGCGCCACCGACTCGCCAGCTATAACCAGCAGTCGCAGCGCTACGTGTCATACGCCGAGGAGCCCGAGTTCATCGTGCCGCCATCGGTGGCCTCGGACCCGGTTGCGCTCAAGCGCTTCAAGACCGCCAGCGCGGCGGCGTTCGCGGGATATCGCGAGCTGATTGAGGCCGGGATTCCCGCCGAGGACGCGCGCTACCTGCTTCCCAACGCGATGGAGACCAAGATCGTTGTCACCATGAACGTCCGAGAGTTGCTGCACTTCTTCGAGCTGCGTTGCTGCAAGCGCGCGCAGTGGGAGATCCGCGACCTTGCGCTAGCCATGCTCGACCTTGCCGAGCCCACCGCCCCGTACATCTTCATGGACGCAGGTGCGTCCTGCCGACGTGGCCCCTGCCGCGAGGGCAAGATGACGTGTGGCGACCCCTACCCGAAGGCCCCCCGACGTGACTGATACCGCTGCAAAGCTGCCCGTTCTTGACGGGCCCGTGACTCACACCCACATCGGCGGCCAAGCCGTCCTCGAGGGCATCATGATGCGCGGCCGCTACAACTGGGCCGTGGCCGTACGCACCCCCGACGGCGAGATTCACTGCGAGGAGCACGACCTGGCGTCCGGTGCGACCAAGCACTCGTGGATGCGCTGGCCAGTCGTGCGCGGCTGCGTCGCACTCGTCGAGACGCTCGCGCTGGCGATGCAGGCCTTCTCGGTCTCGGCATCGCTTGCCGGCGACTCGGAAGAGGAGCAGCTCACCAGCAAGGAGATCTCGATCACGATGGCGCTCGGCGCCGTTCTGGCCATCGTGTTCTTCATCCTGCTGCCCGTGTGGCTGACCAACCTCGTCACGCAGACCACGGCCGCCAACAACCCGCTGCTGTGGAACCCCGTTGACGGGCTGATTCGCGTGGCCGCCTTCTTCGCTTACATCTGGGCGATCGGCCGGATCGGCGACATCAAGCGCGTCTTCGCCTACCACGGCGCGGAGCACAAGACGATCCACGCTTACGAGCACAACCTTCCGCTGGACACCGACGTCATCCAGCGCTACGAGACGCTGCACGTTCGCTGCGGCACATCGTTCCTGCTGATGGTCATGATCGTCGCGATCCTCGTCTTCTCGCTCGTTCCGGTCCGCTTGATCGCCGCCTCTATGGGCCTGACAGCCGGCTGGCAGATCTCGCTCATCGCTATCGTCTCTCGCCTCGCCTTGCTGCCGGTAGTCGCCGGTCTGGCGTACGAGATCACGGTGAAGTGGGCGGGCAACCACTCCGAGAACCCCTTCGTGCGCGTGCTGTTGTGGCCCGGATTGCAGATGCAGCGCATGACCACCGCCGAGCCTGACGACTCGATGGTCGAAGTCGCGGTTGCGGCCATGAGCGCGATCGTCGCCCGCGAAGATCGCGAGGCGGCTCTGGCGCGCGGCGAGGTCGTCGAGCCGCTCGAGCCCGCAGAACCCGCCGATACGCGCGTGCCGGCTGAGGCCGACGACGAGGAGCCGCTTACGTGAGCGAGGCCCCTAACGCCAACGGGCCGAGTCGACGTACGAGTGCTGGCCGCATCCTAGCGGTCGGCTTGCTCCTGCTCACCGTGGCCGCCGTCGCGGGCTGCCAGTCGGTCAAGGCCGGCTCGTGGCGCGAACTCGGTGGACCGCTGGGGCTATCGCGAAGGGCTGGCACCGCCGATGGCGCCAAGGCCACTGCGCCCGATGGCGACGAGCCCGAGGACCCGAGCGATGCCTCCGTCGTAGCGACGCCCGCGTTCGCGGCAGTGCCACCGCACGACCCGCAACCCACATTCGATCGCTCGAAGTACATAGGCCTGCCAGTCGAGTTCGTGCCCAACGATCAGCACGAGGTCGCGCTCACGTTCGACGACGGACCTTCCCGGAACTCTGGCGCGATCCTGTCCATCTTGGAGACCTACGACGCTCATGCGACGTTCTTCATGGTCGCCAAACGTGCCGAGATCCACGACGACAGGGTTCTGGCGGTTGTCGGGGCCGACGACGAGGTCGCCAACCACACGTGGTCGCACAGCGCGCTTCGGAACCTCGATGCGACCACCACGGCCCTGCAGATCGACCGAGCGCAGGCGATGTTGACCGCCGAGGCGGGCACTCCTCCGCTGTTTGTGCGCCCGCGCGGTGGAAAGTTTGATGAGGCTGGGCGCATGGCGCTCGTCGATCGCGGGTTGATCATGGTGCTCTGGTCGATCCACGCCAACGACATCGAGCCCAGCCCCACGCCCGATCAGATCGTCAAGAACGCGACGCACCACATCAAGCCGGGGTCGATCATCTTGATGCACGAGACCAACGACAACACGGTTCTCGCCTTGCCCAAGATCCTCGACGAGCTTCGTGCGAAGGGCCTGCGACCGGTGACGCTCTCTCAGCTGCTCGCCGACGGGCACCCGTAGCGCCTCACCCCGGCCCGACGCACGTCGGGTGCTAGACTTAACTCCACTCAACCGCACCACGAAAAGGAACGACGACGCCCATGCGCGAGAAGCTTCAGAGCATTCTGGACACCTACGACGAGCTGACCGCCAAGCTCGGCGATCCCGCCGTGCTCGGCGACCAGAAGGAGTACACGCGACTGGCCAAAGCGCACAGCGCGCAGGCTCCACTGGCCGAGAAGGCGCGCGAGTACATCTCGGCGTCCGAGCAGCTCGACGAGGCCAAGGAGATTCTCAAGCACGAGACCGATCCGGAGATGA
>JARLGT010000133.1 GCA_031292615.1 Coriobacteriia bacterium
CAGTGGAACCGCGGGGGAAAAGCGGGACCCGACGCTCGTGTGAACCTCGGGTCGCTGACGGGGGTGGTCCCGGGCGCTTGCGTCCAAGTGTTCCGGGGGGGAAAGATCGGATGCAAACGGGGGCCCCTGGGACCAACGCGGCAACCGTACACGATTTCACAAGCCGCGCGCATTGACTTAACTCATCGGTTCTCTGAATGCATATGAGCGCCCTCGCTACTCGCCGAGGAGCGCTCGTATGCACAGCCAGTGCCGTGCGAGGACCGTGCTGCCAAGGGGCTGGGTGCGGGAACGCTACCCGTGGATGAGCTGTGGGAGACAGCGAGTGCACACCCACGTGCTCGTGCCCTTGGTGCGGACCGGCAGAAGCGGCGCGTCATCCTCAGTCGTTCCGCAAAGGAAGCACGACTGCGCGATGTAGGTCTTGGGCTGCTCGGCGACGTGAACCTCGACGGCGTCGTAATCGAACGGGATGGCCTCGCGAGTCTCCAGGGTCAGCGCGCCGGTCGGGCACACGCCGAGGCAGAAGCCGGCACCGTCGCACAGCTCCTCTTTGACGACCCTCGCCTTGCCGTCGACGAGGACGATTGCGCCCTCGGCGCAGGGGCTTACACAGACGCCACATCCGTTGCAGAGCTCTTCGTCGATGTGAACGATCTGTCGGGTGACGGTGGTGGTCATCGGGTTTCCTCCTGATGGTTGGACGGGGGGCTGGCCACGAGTGCGGCCTCTCTCGCCTTGGCTTCGGCCTGCTTGCGGAACCTGCGGCTCTCAAGCACGTGCTTGATGCCGTCGACCGCGTGGCCTTTGCGCCACGACTTCGGACCCGAGTAGCGCATCATTTCGCGCTGCCACTCGCGTTCGTCGGACTTGTAGCAATGAGTTTCACAGTTAGCGCAGAACGGCTTGGGGTGGTGAGGGCAGTACGCGCGACGCTTCTCGGCATAGGCCAAGTGGGCCTCGCACTCCTCACAGAGCGTCGGTCGCTTGCGGCCGTAGATGCCGAGCCGGACTCCGTCGGTCTCGACGGGTCGGCGAGCGCGGTCCCGGTGATGACCGTCGCACCAGATCTGGATGAAGTCGGCCAGAACCACGGTGTCGTGGACCACTTTGGCGTCGTTCATCTTCTCTGCGAAACGCTCGTTCACTGGGGACCTCCTCTCACGGGGGGCTCGGGAATCCGTGAACTCCCCGAACAGCCGGGGATGCGATTCACAATAGCGACCGGTGCAACCGGTTTCTTTGACGACCGTCAATAGTGGGAAATAGGTTTGGTGTGACCAGGCGGGGAACGCTATTCTGCTGGTGACGCGGAGTCAGCCAGCAGCTCGATTCTTTCCTGCGCACGCAGTCCCGGCACTCGGTGACGAGCCGCGACGACCTCACTCCGGAGGGTTTTAAGCACATGACAGCCCCAACGGACGTCCCTGCCGACGTCTGGGCCGCCCTAAGGTCGTGCAAGGTCCTCAGCGAAGCAAGCGACGCAAGTCTCGCCTGGCTCGCCCGGGTGTCCTCCGTGCACCAGTACAACAAGGGCGACCGCGTCCTTTCCGACACCAGTGCGGCGCGCGAGATCGGCATCGTCATGTGCGGTCACGTGCGCGCCGTGCACTTCGGGGCTGACGGTCGTCCGGTCACCGTGCTCATGGCGTGGCCGTGCGAGCCCATCGGGCTGATGGCCGCACTCGCCGGCGACGACTACCGCACCACCTTCGAGTCCGCCGAGAACGGTACATCGATCGTCCTTTTCTCGCTTGAGGCGTTCACGCGTTTGACCCGTGACGAGCCCGACGTGCTCGTGTCGACGGTCCGCGAGCTGGCTCGCCAGATGACGGACATGGTGACGATGGTCAAAACGCTGGCGGCCGACGTCCCAGCGCGCGTGGCCATCTACATCGGACTGCTCCTCGAGGAGCAGGAGCCGAGCGGAACCGGGCCGTTCACCATCGACCTTGGCGTAACGCGTGTCGAGCTGGCTGCTCGGCTGGGAACGGTCCCGGAGACGCTCTCGCGCGCCTTCCATCTACTGCAAGCCGAGCACATCATCGAGAGCCACGGCCAACAGATCGTCGTGCTCGATCGAGACGCGCTCTTCGATCGCACGAACGGAGTGCTCTAGCCCCCATGACAGCACCTGCCGATATCCGCGCCGACGTCTGGGCGGCCTTTCGAGGCTGCCGACTGTGGCGGACTGCTTCCGATGACGCCGTGGCAACGCTGGCCCGCGCCTCGCGCATCTCCGAAGTGCCGCGCGGATCCCACCTGGCCACCGAGGGCGAATCGGCCGACCAGTTCGGCCTGATGATCTCGGGCAAGGCGCGCGTGTTCTACCTGGGTGCAGACGGCCGCCAGATCACCTTCGAGACCGTCGAGTCCGGGGAGCCGTTCGCCGCCGTGGGCTCGCTCGCCGGGACGCGCTACCCGGCCAACGTCGAGGCCGCGACGCCGGCGACGATCGCGTGCGTACCCGCCGATGCGTTGTTCGCGCTGCTGGACACCGAGCCCGCGGTCGCGCGGACGCTCATCGCCGACCTCGCCAACCGTGTCGTCAACTTCACCGCTGTGGTCACCACGCTCTCGCTCGACGTTCCCAGCCGGGTCGCGCGCTACGTCTTTCAGCTGGCGCTGAGGTCGGGTCGGCCCACAGCAGCCGGACTCCAGGTGTCGCTCGGCATGAAGAAGGGCGAGCTCGCGATGGCGCTGGGCACCGTGCCCGAGACGCTCTCGCGCGCGTTCGCGAAGCTTGCCGCCGAGGGCGTCATGGAGGTGCACGGCCAGCTGGTCACCGTGCTGGACATGCGCGCCCTAGCCGCACTTGGAAGCGGATACGACGAGGGCTAGGCGGAAGAGGTCGCTCGAACGCCTACAGGTCCGGCGGGCGCTCTATCTCGGCGGCGTGGGCGGCAGCCTCGTGCTCGCGGCGCTCCCGAGCGTGCGCGGCGGCCTCGCGCGACCCCTTCTCCAGCGTGCCGGCCATCAGGAACCCTGCGAGCAGAATCGCCGAGGCAACCATCTCGGCAGGATACAGGCCCACAGTCGTGCCGGCGCGAGCCATGCTGCCTGCCCAGGCGATCACGAGCGTGCCCACGATGATGAGCACGTTGGCCCAAACGCGATACCGAAACTCCGGCTTGCGCGCAAACCGGAAGATCGACAGCAGCGACGCGCCAATCAGGAAGAACGAGCCGGTGATGTTGAAGGGCAGCGACATGATCCGAGGGAAGCTCAGCGGATCGCCGAGCGCCTGCCCGCCGACCGTGATGCCCGGGATGAGCTTGTCCATCTGCAGCTGCACGGTGAACGTCCCGTAGAAGAAAATCACGAGGCATACGCTGAGGAATCCGAGGTAGATGTTCGGGCCGAGCTTCTTCTTGGCGACCAGGTAGTACGACCCCAGGCCGAGGAACCCCACGAGCGAGGCTGCCAACACGATGTAGACCCGGTAGACGCCTGGATTCCAGTAGCCCGTGTACTCGGAGACGGACTCCATGACGGCCGCGACTCCGTAGAAGAGCATGCCTACGGACCAGGCAAGCTGATGCGGCTTCCTGCGATGGAGCCACTGCGCGAAGATCAGCGCGGTGAACACCAGACCCAGAATCGCCGTGAGTGCGGGCCACCACCAGCCTGACCAGAACGCCTCCATGTCGTGCTCCCCTCGTGACCGTGCGGTTTGCTACCAACGGTATTCGCTACGGAGTGCTCAGAGCCTTGTCCGCGTCAGCCGCCTGCTTCTTGGCGTTCTTGTAGGCGTCGGCCGCCGAGCCAGCCACTTTGCGGAAGGCCTGCCCCGGCGCTGCGGGCGCCGATGGAGGGCTGGCGACCGACGCGGCTGCCTTCGCGAGCTGCTGCTGGTACGCCGCGAACTGTGCCGAGCCTCCTGCCTTGTTACCCGAGAGCCATACGCTTGTCGCAGCCGAGAAGAGCTTGGCCGCTTGGATGCGCATGTCGAGGTAGGCTGTGAATCGCTCGAGGCCGACACCGGGAAAGGCCGCGACCGCCTGAGCGTAGAGCTGGCGAGCGTCGCCCAACTGCCCTCTGATCCGCTGAAGCGCCACCGACGCGCTCTCGACCTTAGACGCTGTCGCGAGCGTGAAGTTGTGGCTCGCGGCTGATTCGGCGAGCGTCGCGGCACTGGTTTCTGCCGACGCTCGATCGACGAACGTCTTGGCCTGCACGGCCTTGACGCTGGCCACGAGGATTGTAGGCGCGTGCGCGAGCATGTCGAGCCGGGCCTGCGCGGCTGCTCGCACGCTTGTGGCGTGTGTCTGCTCGTCCTCGGTCAGGTGCGGCATCGCTTGGTCAATGAGCGCGAGAGCCTGTTTGAGGTCTCGGCGAGTCACGAGGATCTGAGGAGCCGTGTCCGGCACTCCTGGAGCCGCCGACGCCGAGAGCTGCGCCGTTACGAGCTTGTCGATGCTGTCGACGTTCGGCTTGGCTCGCTCGAGGAGCGCCTGGGCCTGATCGACTTGTTTGACGGCGTTCAGACGACCGGCCATCACGGGCCAGAACAGGTACAGGAATCCGACGAGCATGACGATGCCCGCGGCAATCATCCCGATCCAGACGAAACGATCGCGCTTGCGCCGACGCGCCTGCTCCTGCCGCAGCCGACGACGCTCGCGCGGCGTCAGGCCGTCGTCGGGGGCGGCCGACGCGACTTCGAAGTCGGCCGAGCCGCCATCCGACGGCTCGCCGGACTCGGCCAGCTCGGGGTTTGCGACCTCGACATCGGCGCCAATCTCGGCATCGATGTCGGCGCTCTCGTCAGCCGCCCGCGCATCGGCGTGCTCGGCGGGGTCAGGCTCTGTGTTGTCTCGGTCGCTCATCGTCCTCCGTCAGCGTGCGCCGGGCGCGCAAGGCATCCGCGTCGCCCTCGCACACTTGTACCAGCCAACGGCCACCGCGGCAAAGGAGCGAGCGCAGAAAGCGACGGGAAAACTCGAGAAAGATTCTGTTTTGGACTCTGTGATATTGGCACGCACGTTGCTAAAAGATGTACGAGCAGTGGCGACTCGCCTTCTCCTCCCCCCTCAGAGGCGGGGACCGCCCGCTCGAAGCATTGAACGACCCGCGCCCCCCACGCGGGTCGTTTCGCGTTCCGGGACAGTTTTGGTAAGCGCGTGGCTTACAATCGATGTATCGCTCAATCCCCCATCCGAAAGAACCTCGTGACCGACGCAGTCGAACGTCTCGTCAATCTCGCCTTCTATCTCGCCGAGGCTCGCGAGCCCGTGAGCGCCGAACGCATCCGCGTCGACGTCGCCGGCTATCCCGCGGACCAGGACGCCGAGACGTACCTGCGCATGTTCGAGCGCGACAAGGACGCCTTGCGCGAGGCCGGC